>CAWLAW010000510.1:0-3149 GCA_963854885.1 Gammaproteobacteria bacterium
CTAGCTTCCATTGCTGCAAGTGGTTTATATCAATTCGGGGCGGGTCTATGTGCGGCATTGTTGGTTTGTACTTAAAAAACACGCAAATGCGCGCACAACTTGGCGCCCTATTTCGACCAATGTTGTCAGAAATGAAAAGTCGCGGCCCTGATTCTGCTGGGGTTGCTGTCTATCGAGACCCAACTGAGTCCGGATATACAAAGTTCTCGCTCGCGACGCACGACATTTCCTACCCATGGAAGCAACTCGACAGTGGTCTCGAGTCCGCACTGAATTGTGATGCGACGGTTAAACCGATCGACACGCATTGCATTCTAACCACCGATGCGCTCGAAGCGGATGTACGTAACTGGTTGAAGAATCATCATCCAGATGTGCGCGTCGTGGGTTCTGGGTCAAGCGTAGAAATCTTCAAAGAAGTCGGTCTTCCCGATCAGGTTTTCGACCGTTTCAATCTCGACGCAGCCGCCGGCAGCCATATGATCGGTCATACGCGCATGGCGACAGAAAGCGCCGTCACGACCGCTGGCTCTCACCCATTCGCGACCGGCGCCGATCTGTGTCTCGTGCACAACGGGTCGCTGTCGAACCACCATCGTTTGCGTGAAAACTTGCGTAAAGAAGGTCTCGATTTCCAAACTGAAAACGACACGGAAGTCGCCGCAGCGTATATGACCTGGAAAATTCGCGAAGGCTACACGTTGCGCCAAACACTCGAACAAGCGATCGACGATCTCGATGGGTTTTATACTTTTTGCGTTGGCACAAGTGATGGTTTTGCGGTATTACGCGATCCGATCGCGTGCAAGCATGCGGTGCTTGCGGAAACTGACGAGTGGGTCGCGATGGCCACCGAATACCGCGCGCTGGCAAGCCTGCCAGACGCGAATCACGCAACAATATGGGAACCCAAGCCGCAAACGATCTATGCATGGGGAGGTGCGGCATGACCGTGTTGGATTTAAGGGTCGACGGTTTGCGCCACGTTAACCGCACGTTAAACGCCTTATCGATCGATCGTGCGGATCGCCATTGGGTAATCGATAATCCAATGGGCCAGCATGCGATTGCCTGCGGTCTTCAAGCGCCATTGAATGTCGAAATTAACGGGCATGTCGGATTTTACTGCGCTGGGATGAACCAGCAAGCGCAAGTGACCGTGCACGGACACGTTGGCGTTGGAGTTGCGGAGAACATGATGTCGGGCCGGGTAACTGTTAAAGGCAACGCCAGCCAGGCGGCCGGCGCCACCGGACATGGCGGCTTGTTGGTGATTGAAGGTGATGCGTCTTCACGCTGCGGGATCTCAATGAAAGGAATCGATATCGTCGTCGGCGGGTCTGTTGGTCATATGTCTGCTTTCATGGCGCAGCTCGGACATTTGGTCGTCTGCGGTGATGCAGGCGAAGCCTTAGGCGACTCAATCTATGAAGCCGACGTATTTGTGCGTGGCGATGTCGAAAGTCTCGGCGCTGATTGCGAGCAAAAGGAGATGACTCCTGAGTACCTCGTCACACTGAGTGATTTGTTAAAGCGCAGCGAATTACGGGCAAACCCGAATGATTTTCGACGTTACGGCTCTGCGCGTCAGCTGTATAACTTTGACGTCGATCATGCGGATTCATACTGAGATAAGTTATGGACATTAAGACACCACGCACCACGCCTCGCCAATCGGCGACGTTCGACGAATACACATTATCCGAAATTCGTCGGGCTGCAAGCACCGGAATTTACGATATACGCGGGGGTGGGGCTAAACGGCAGCTGCCGCATTTCGACGACTTGTTATTCCTCGGCGCGTCAATGTCGCGCTATCCGCTCGAAGGTTATCGAGAACGTTGCGGAACGGATGTCGTGTTGGGCGCTCGCAATGCAAGTAAGCCGCTGGAACTCAAAATACCTATCACCATCGCCGGCATGAGCTTCGGTTCACTGTCTGGACAGGCGAAAGAAGCACTCGGTCGTGGGGCCAACGCGGCTGGCACATCGACGACGACGGGTGACGGTGGAATGACAGCAGAGGAACGTGAGCATTCGCGCCTTTTGGTCTATCAATATTTGCCCTCGCGTTATGGTATGAATCCGGACGATCTTCGCAAGGCCGACGCCATTGAGATTGTTGTCGGTCAAGGTGCGAAACCGGGTGGGGGTGGCATGTTGCTCGGTCAGAAAATTTCTGACCGCGTCGCCGACATGCGATCATTGCCGAAAGGCATCGATCAGCGCTCGGCGTGTCGCCACCCAGATTGGACGGGACCTGATGATCTCGAAATCAAGATCCTCGAATTACGCGAAATTACCAACTGGGAGAAACCGATTTACATTAAAATCGGCGGCTCTCGTCCTTACTACGACACGACGTTGGCAATTAAGGCCGGCGCAGACGTAATTGTTGTTGACGGCATGCAAGGCGGGACCGCGGCAACACAAGAAGTTTTCATCGAACACGTTGGCCAACCGACATTGGCGTGCATCCGCCCAGCTGTGCAGGCGCTGCAGGATCTAGATATGCATCGCAAAGTTCAGCTAGTCGTTTCCGGTGGTATTCGGAATGGCGCGGACGTCGCGAAAGCGCTGGCTCTTGGTGCAGACGCCGTGTCAATTGGCACGGCTGCGCTCGTGGCTCTAGGGGATAACGACCCAGCGCGCGAAGCCGAGTACCGAGAACTCGGTACAACGGCAGGCGCCTATGACGATTGGCACGAAGGCCGCGACCCAGCAGGTATCACCACCCAAGATCCGGAATTATCGCAACGCCTCGATCCGATCGTGGCGGGTCGGCGCTTAGCTAATTATTTAAAAGTGATGACCCTGGAGGCCCAGACCATTGCTCGAGCCTGCGGTAAAAACCATGTGCACAACCTCGATCCCGATGACCTCGTCGCACTGACGGTCGAAGCCGCGGCAATGACGCAAGTCCCCCTCACGGGAACTGACTGGATACCCGGTAAATTCTAAAGCCATAAATTTGAGCATTTCGGATACAGCATGATGACAGTCGATCTCGCAAAATTTGCCAAAGACAACGGGGTAAAATTCTTTCTTTTTAATTTTACTGATCTGTTTGGTACGCAACGCGCAAAGCTCGTGCCCAGCGAAGCAGTCGGTAGAATGCAGAAATCCGGCGCCGGGTTTGCTGGCTTTGC
>CAWLAW010000511.1:0-3133 GCA_963854885.1 Gammaproteobacteria bacterium
ACCTCACGCGACAGCCCGTGCATTAACAGATCGTGGCTTACGTGCGTATCCAGTGCAACTGTAATGCGCCCTTCTTGAGCGACACTCCAATCACCCAGCTCCTCGCTGGCTATTTCAATGTCCTGCCGCTCAATGCGGATAGGTTCTCCATCGAGCTCTATTTCAGCAAATCCGCTGCTTTGTAATTCTCCAATAGCAGTGTCATCGAAAGCTGCAATTTTTGCCGCCGCGAGCTTCATTTTCTTTCCCAGCCTCGACCCCAATCGTTTAAAATTAGCCTTAGCCGAGCGTTTCACCACATCATTCGAATCTTCGATGTATTCAATCGCCCGTACATTTATCTCATCAAGAATTATATCTTTCACGCTGTCGACGACAGTCTGATCAATACCGCCACCGACAACCAGCAGTACCCGAGATAAGGGTTGCCGAACATTAAGCTTGCTTCTGTTACGGAGTAACAACACCAGCGTCACAATTGAACGCGCGACATCCATGCGCTCTTCTAATGATTCTGACACCACCGCGCCGGTATAAATCGGGAAATCGGTTAAGTGAACCGATTGGGCCGTGTCTAGACCAGTCGCATCATTTAGGCTTTGGAATAACCAGTCGGAAAAAAATGGCGCGATCGGACTCATTAACTTAGCCACCGCACTCAGGCATTCGTAGGTGGTTTGATAGGCGCAGATTTTATCCTGATCGTTCGCGTCCTTGGAGACATTATTGGCTTTTTTCGCTGCCCAAAACCGCGGGCGTGAGCGTCGAATGTACCAATTCGATAGTTCATCGACGAAACTTTCAATCGCTCGTGCGGCGCGCGTCGCGTCGTAATTTTCAAAAGCGTTATCGACCACGTTAATCGTAGAATTCAGACGACTTAAGACCCAACGGTCAAGTTCGCTGCGATCGGCAGTTGGGATCGGTTCCTCACTAAAATTAAATCCGTCAATGTTGGCGTAGCTGGCCATAAACCGATACACGTTTTCTAAGGTGCTAAAAAATTTATTGCGTGTTTCTGTTAAGCCTCGCGTAGAAAATTTCATGTTGTCCCACGGCGGTGAATTGCTCAACATGTACCAACGTACAACGTCAGCTCCATGCGTCGCGACCGTTTCGAACGGATCAACCGTATTGCCTTTGGTTTTCGACATTTTCTCGCCGTTCTCGTCGAGCAGCAAGCCATTGACGACGCAGTTCTTGAACGCGACATCATTCATCACTAAAGTCGAAATCGCATGCAATGTGTAAAACCAACCACGCGTTTGATCTACGCCTTCGCAAATGAAATCGGCCGGGAAGTTGTTCTCAAACTGCGCCTTATTTTCAAACGGATAATGCCACTGCGCGAACGGCATTGCCCCGGAATCGAACCACACATCGATCACATCCGGAACGCGACGCATTGTGCCACCGTCTGGCGCCGGCCAGGTTATCTCGTCAACATAAGGGCGATGTAGGTCGAGTTCATCGTCTGCTGGCAGGGGCGATTCACATTTACTGCGTAATTCTTCGACAGAACCTATCACCTCGAAATATTCTGAATCCGGTTTGTCCGATATCCAAATTGGTAATGGTGTTCCCCAATAGCGCTTGCGACTGAGTGCCCAGTCGACGTTGTTCTCGAGCCAATTGCCGAATCGACCGTCGCGAATTGCATGCGGGTGCCAATTTATCGTTTTGTTCGTATCCACCAAGCGTTGCTTCAGCTCGGTCGTGCGCACGAACCAGCTTTCCACGGGGTAGCTCATTAACGGCGTGCCCTTACGCCAATCGTGGGGGTAATTGTGCAAATAGGATTCTTGCTTGTACAGGAGTCCGCGTTCACGTAGATCACGATTAATTATTTTATTCGCGTCCTTGAACCACACCCCAGCAACTAAGGGCGCTTGCTCAGTAAAGCGGCCATCTGGACCCATCGGATTAAATATTGGTAGGCCTTCACGCTGCCCAACCTCGTAATCCTCGGCACCGAACGCCGGCGCCTGATGCACGATACCCGTGCCGTCTTCGGTTGATACGTAATCGGCGGGAACGACTCGCCACGCTCCCGAAGTATCGCCAACGTCCGGCAAGATAAACGCTGGTTTGTAGCGCATACCGACTAACTCAGATCCTTTGAGCCGCTCAACAATCTCAACCGGATCGTCGAGGATATCAAGTCGCTGTTCGGCCAGAATCAACCGCTCGCCGATCCTATCGCCGGCAGTAACTTTGACTTTCACGTAGTCGATGTCGGCACCAACCGCTAATGCCACATTGGAAATCAAAGTCCACGGCGTCGTCGTCCAGGCGAGGAAACTTAAGCCGGGATCGTCGTTCGACACAAACCGAACAGTGACACTTGGATCGGTAATTTCTTTATATCCAAGACTCACTTCATGGGACGACAAGACGGTGCCACTGCCCGGGCTATACCATTGGATTTTATAGCCCTTGTACAACAAGCCCCGTTCGTACATCTGTTTGATCAGCCACCAGACAGATTCCATGTAATTCGTTTCATAAGTCACGTACGGGTTTTCAAGATCGACCCAGTAACCAATTCGACGCGTGAGCTCATCCCAATCTTTTTTATAGCGCGCGACACTGTCTTTGCAGGCCTGGTTAAAGGCCGCGATGCCGAACTCCTCAACTTGCTCTCGTCCGTCGAGGCCAAGCTCTTTTTCGACTTCAATTTCGACGGGTAATCCGTGCGTATCCCAACCGGCTTTTCGGTTTACCTGAAAACCCTTTAGTGTTTTATAGCGACAAAATGTGTCTTTGATCGTACGCCCAAGCACATGGTGTATGCCTGGACGTCCGTTGGCGGTGGGTGGGCCTTCGTAGAACGTAAAAGTCTTGCTACCTTCGCGATTCTGGATACATCGCTGGAAAGTCTCATTATCCGCCCAGTATTTCAGCAGATCGCTCTCAATTTGGGACAAATCGAGCCCTTTTGTCTCACGGAAGTTTTTATTCATCGTCGTCGCTGGAAGAATTATTAGCAGGGTTGGATTCCGGCCGCACACGGGTCCTGGTCTTGAGTCCGTCCGGCAGCCCACGGTTGCTCGCAATCGCAGTTTCCAAACGGCACTCTACCTGCCGTAGTATACCCCAAGGACCTGGCAAGCGGGGTTCGACGATATGAAAG
>CAWLAW010000512.1:0-3128 GCA_963854885.1 Gammaproteobacteria bacterium
TTTTCGTGGACCGTTTTATCATCGGCTATAACTTGATACCCTTCACGGTCCTCCACGTCCTTTCAGGTGTCCGCGATGCGCTATGACCTCGTAATTAAAAATGGCTACGTAATCGATGGATCTGGGGCACCGCGCTTTCCAGCCGACGTCGGGATCATCGGCGATAAAATCGTCACCGTCGGTCGAATAAACTCACCAGCGAATGAGACGCTCGATGCGGAAGGGCATGTAGTCACTCCCGGCTTTGTCGACGGGCATACGCACATGGACGCGCAGATATTTTGGGATCCCCTCGGTTCTTCTTCTTGTTATCACGGTATTACCACAGTGATGATGGGGAATTGCGGATTCACCCTGGCGCCGTGCGCGGAAAACGATGCTGACTTCGTGTTTCGAAATTTGGAACGTGCAGAAGACTTATCGCGCGATGCCATGCTCGCCGGTATTAAATGGTCTTGGGAAACGTTCCCGGAATACTTGGAGACGATCGATCGCCTACCAAAGGGTATTAATTACGGTGGCTACATGGGTCACTCGGCGCTGCGTACTTATGTCATGGGTGAGCGCGCATTCACGGAAAAGGCCAGCGACGATGAACTAAAGCGCATGTGCCACGAAGTCAAAGAAGCGGTGCGTGCGGGAGCGATTGGGTTTTCGACCTCACGCACTAAGAACCACATTACCGCCGACGACCGGCCCGTGGCGAGCCGCGTCGCCGATTGGGACGAGGTGAGGGCGTTAGTAAATGCGATGGGCGACGTCGGCGCGGGAATCTTCGAATTGGCAAGCGAGGAGCCGGGCCGCAAACCCGAACGCCAAAAAGAATACTTTGACCGCCTTAAGAATTTGGCCGTCGAATCCGGACGCCCCGTCACCTTTGGTATGCCCAGTGTGCGCGTCGCACCGGAATTGTTTCGCGGTTACTACGAATTGGCCAACGAAACGGCAGCCGCCGGCGGCCGCATGTTCGTGCAAACACACTCGCGTTCGATTTCAACCCTGTTGTCATTCAACTCGCATACGCCGTTCGACGCCTGGGAATTTTGGTCGGAGATCCGCAGCAAACCGCTCGATGAGCAAAAGCGCCTAATGGCCGATCCAAACGTCAAACGGCGCATGGTGGACGTTGCTAGCGCGCCATACAATGGACCGAAGATTGTCGGCGCGGAACCGAGGCCGCCGGAATGGGATTGGGTCTATTTATTCGACGGCATCGGCGATGAAACGCAGATGTCCGAAGTAGGCGCGCGGCGCGGCGTGCACCCGGCGGAAGCGATGATTGATATTGCCTTAGAACGAGATTTTGACGTCTTTTTCCGCCAACCCTTGGCTAATGAAAACCAAGACTACGTGCTTGAAATGATGCGCCATCCGCGCAGCGTTGTGACGTTTTCCGATTCAGGCGCACACGTTGCGCAAATTATGGATTCGTCACTGCAAACTCATCTTCTAAGCCATTGGGTACGTGACAAACAAGCGTTCAGTTTGGAAGAAGCGGTGCGGTTAATCACCTTCGATACAGCGTCGGCGTGGGGATTACACGATAGAGGACTGATCCGTGAAGGCTTGAACGCCGACTTGGTCGTTTTCGATCCAAACACCATCGACCAAAATATGCCGGAGTTACTGAACGATTTGCCGGCCGGTGCCGCACGCTTAAAACAAACCGCGAAAGGTATTCGCGCGACCATAGTCAATGGCAAGGTGTTGTTACGCGACAACGAACCGACGGGGGATTTACCCGGTCGTCTGGTACGCGGCCCGTTGGCGCAACGGGCGTAACTCACGAGTCAGATTAATAACCCACCGCCGTCAACGGCCAAGTTTATGCCGTTGACGTAGCCATTGGTCATCAAAAAAAGCACCGCGTGGGCAATATCTTCAGGTTTTCCAATTCGTTTTACTGGCAACGATGCTGCAGCGTCCGCTAGGACTGCATCGCGGTTCTCCCCTAACAACCCATCGAACAATGGCGTGTCGACATAACCAGGACTGATTGTGTTTACCCGAATTGGTGCGAGATCCAGCACCAACGCACGCGCGAATGCGTCAACTGCACCACATGATGCCGTCGCCACTGCGGCGCCTGGTAATGGGCGTCGACCCGCCGTGCCAGACATAAACGTGATAGAACTTCCCGCGTGCATTTTAGGCGCCGCGTATTTGGCCGCATATAAAGCAGACCAAAATCTGGTATCTAACGCCGGTCGCAGAGTCTCAGTGGATGGCTCAAGCTGAGCATCAAGTACCAACGCGCCGACGGTGATAAATAAATGATCAATCGACTCGAAACCTGATAACAACTGTTTACTGCCAGTTTCGTCACCAGCATCGAGTTGCACACCGTTCGCTTTATTATCCAGAGCCTTGCAAGCCGTCGATAATCGCTCCGGGTCACGGCCGGTGATGGTCACCTCCGCGCCCTCGCCCAGTGCCGCGCTAGCTGTGGCCAAACCAATCCCCGAGGTTCCGCCAAGAATCACCACCTGTGTATTATCAAGCACTCCCGACATATTTATCTCCCCCCGCTAGTAGTGCTGAATGCATCTGAGAGGTGGATTCTAGCGTACCGCCGGGATTAAGAGTGAAGCGTTTAATCCCACCCTGCGAGGTCGTAACCGCGATCTGTCATGCAGCGGGTAACGAAATTCCTGTACGTGGGGTTTGGCGAAGCACCGGCAAACAAACTGTGGATAAACCCTGCAGTAGCGCCCGATGCTGCGCCGATTGCCGCGCCTCGGCCAGCACGCCCTGCAATCGCGCCGCCGACGGCACCAGTCGCAGCACCGATACCACCGGAGCGAGCGGTTTGTTTCGCCATATTGGTCGCCTTCGCGTTACTCGAGCTCGCGCCCGCGGACTCGGCAAGCGCCTTACAATCGGCAATATCGATATCAGTTTGAGCGATTCCAACAGCTTGTGAATGTGTATTCGGATACACGACAGGTTTGTTACTAGCGCAAGCACATAATAAGACCACGCTTAAAGATAACGCGGTTCGAATAACGAACATAGAATCCCTCCCGATCTGCCTAGCATTATTTTGATTTTGCGCACCGCATATCGTTCGATCGACAATCGGCGGTAACATTTGGTTGACTGCGTGCTAATTTTGCCACGCCAAGATG
>CAWLAW010000513.1:0-3127 GCA_963854885.1 Gammaproteobacteria bacterium
AGTTTACCGTTGGGCTAAATTATTGGCCGCACCCGCAAGTCGTCTTGAAGATCGATGGCCAGTGGCAAGACGCTGATGGTCCGGTTGCAGTAGAGCGCAATGGCTTCAATCTCGGGCTTGGCTATCAATTTTAATCGGATGCTATCCGGACCATGCTTCGAATTGAACCTGAACTCCTCCCTCTTCTTCGCAGTTCTATAGTATGAGTATTATCGATCTCGCAACTGCTCGCCGGGCTCGCTGCGGTTGCGGTCACAAAATTGTCCGACCGCACAGACCCGAAGATCGCATTGTCGTTGAAATGCTATCGATTGGTCGTGGTGCCACCGAATTTGGTGAGTGGCAAGCGCGAATTTTCGATCCCGCGGGGAAATTTCAGCACTATTTCGCGCACCGGGCACTACTACACGTCCAATTATGGAACCCATTTTTCGGCGTTTCGATCTTATCGCCGTCCCGCCTGACTGGATTTAATTACGAGTCTTTCCGACTCGGTGATTGGAAATATGCTTCGCCCCACTATGGCGAAGTAACTCGACGATTACAGGCAGGCATTGCGCTCCGATTACCGAACGAGAATCTCGTCGACCAGATCTGTCACAGCCATATCGGAGAACCTGAGCGTAGTTACACATACAAAGGAAACCCTTTAACAGAGCAAGCCCGATTCGAGCGACAACTGTGGTAAGCGCAAAAATGTTTAGGCGCACTTCCTCGCAGGTTATTTCAATCTCTTACGTAAGGAGCTACTCCCATGCACAGAAAATGTGTCGTTAGACATATCGTTCACGACAATGCTGATCCGAACGACGTTCCAATCGAGGCGCTCCACGCGAGCAACGTGCGGTTAATGACTAACTTTATGCGTTATCCCTCACGCGACCTCGCTTGTGTGATCATTCGTATGCTTGGAGCGCTCGCCAATCATGGCGATCGGTTCAACAATGAGGGTTGCGGAAACCTGTACGAACAGGCGATAGACGTTTGGGAGAGCGTTCTGAACGACTTCAGTTGCGAAGGAGACGCGTCACCGAACGACAACAACGTCGTGCACTGATTTAGCCCTGGGTTCGCGTCGCCCACTTAGAGTCGGTGGCAAGCCCGGGCAACATTTACTCAGCGACCGATTCCTACTGTTGATAACAGAATTCATTGGGAGTTCCTGACAATTTGGGGACTGTCTCTTGTGGGCACCTTTGGGATTGTCACCGCCAAACAAAGCACACAAACAAACAAACAACAAACACACAAACAAAGCAAACACACAAACAAAGGGACAGGCAAGTAATCTCTTTATCAAATTAAGGTAGCCAAATGAGAGGACAGTGTCATTCAAATGTGTGGATATCGGGACTCGAGCTGCTTACTCAGCAAGAAAAAAGCGATCTGCGCTTACAAAATTGCCTCGAAGTAGCAACGATAGCAGCTACCTGCCCGTTGGCCGTTTTCAGACGGCTTAAAGAATTGATGCGGGGTCGTGTCGTGCGTCTATCCGCTACGTAGCGGATAAAGTTGCCGGGCGTGTCGTATCCCGCGTACCCAACGTTTGCCCCAACGCTCGGCGAGTTGCACTAGTTTTTGCGGTGCGCCGATGGCCAGTTCGTAACGCGCTTGTAACTGAATAACAGTATCTAGCCATTGACGGTCATCGACATTCAAAGCGGCGAGGAGTTTGGGTTGTTCTGCTCGGATGAATCCCCGCTTGCCGGTAACAACACACCGTCCGGTCCCATCAATCAGCGCTAGGTAATCTTTGAGGTTGAACGGTAAGTGGTCGAGGGCATGTTGGTGCTCGACTTCGATGAAGGGGACCAAGCGAGGTTTGGTTAACCCAGCGGGAGCGAGACCGGCAGATTTAATCTCTTGGTGGCGGTCTTGACCGGAAGTGAAGTCACTCGACTCGATGGACGAGGCCATCTTGGCACGGATAGGGTTTAAATCGACATAGGCCATGGCGGTGATGAGTGCGGTCTCATCGAGGAGCGCTTGCGACTTGAAGCGTGACTCCCAGAAGTGACCCGTGCAACCGTCTTCGAGGTTCGCCCTTCGGGCGATTTTTTCATTCAGCGAGCGCATGAACCAGGACAAATTACCGAGTCGTGCCCGCCAGGTAGTGAGGTGCCGTTTGACCTCCTCTTTCTCTGGCGCTGAAAGTGTTTCGTGATTGAGAACCTTTCGTGCCGCCACAGTTCCCGCATAAATGCTGGTCCATCGCTCGATCACTTCACGGTCTGACCAATCATTTATTCGCTCAGGCGACAGACGCAGGACAAGATGATAATGATTCGACATCAGTGCATAAGCGCAAATATCGATGGCGAAAACGTCATCCTTAGCGGCGGCTTGGATGTCCAGTACGTCGGCGGCTTTAGCGGCAGCGTCGACGATGCGTTCGATTTAATCGCCTACGCCTCGGCCAATGGTAGTTTCGCTTCGGTCATTGCGCCACTTGGTGTGACATTTTCAAGCGCCGATTTTGGAACGTTTTATCGCTTTACGATTAACCAACCGCCGGAACCGGACAATCCTTTTGTTCCCGAATTCGGCATCAATCAAATTATTGGTACACTTCTAAATACCGTCGACGAACCGATTTCTAACCCGTTGTTTTTTAAGCCTTTTATAGAGCCCGAATCTGTATTACCGGAAGACCGACCGATTTCGAAATGTAATTAGCACGTATAGAGCTCCAACATTACGATATCATTGTGATTCATTCCTGAATTTTTAAGCCAATAAATCTGCTGCCAACTTTGTTTAACAATTAGTGCGTGCAAGAAAGATCGACTAACCGATAAGTTAAATGCCGAACCTCACGCAAAGCAGCTATGGTGGTCCTGGCGGCAAAACCTTGTTATTCATCGATTAGCCGAATGAATGATCAACAGGACAGGAGTTTGACCGCGGGACGAGCATCACTTTTGCCGGAAGCGCCTTCATGGACTGAAGCGATGGCTGCTGGATGTTGGTACCGGATATCCGGAGACCAGCCGAGTCTTAACCTCCCTCCTACGCCGCTTGGATCCAGGTACCTAATCGATACAGACCCCGCCCACGAGCGATTACTCAATCCCGCACGAACATTGAAGGAGCGATTGCGCCGACAATTAGGCGCAATTGGGCATCG
>CAWLAW010000514.1:0-3113 GCA_963854885.1 Gammaproteobacteria bacterium
TAGCGCAGAAAGCAATCCGTTCGCGTGCGTGGCCGCCGGCATCGTGACGCTATGGGGCAAATCGCATGGTGGTGCGAACGAAGCCGTTATTCATATGCTCGAAGAAATCGGCGACGTGAAGAACATTCAAAAGTTCATCGACCGCGCGAAGGACAAAGACGATCCGTTCCGCTTGATGGGATTTGGTCATCGGGTGTACAAGAATCATGACCCGCGCGCGACAATCATTCGCAAGGCATGTCATGATCTGCTCGACGAAATGAACGTTAACCAGCCGATGTTCGAGATCGCGATGGAACTCGAAAGAATTGCCCTCGGAGACGAGTATTTTATTCAGCGCAAACTTTATCCGAACGTTGATTTCTATTCCGGCCTGATTTACCAAGCGCTTAATATTCCGAAAAGCATGTTCACGCCGATGTTCGCCTTAGCGCGTTCGGCGGGCTGGATCGCGCAGTGGATGGAGATGATGGGGGATAAGGATTTCCGCATCGGCAGACCGCGTCAATTGTACGTCGGTGAGCAGCAACGAGACTACGTGCCAATAGAGCAGCGGGCTTGAAACTGTTCGGTTTCGCGGCAGTCATTTAATTATTTAATCACGGAAAATCGAAGTAATGAAATCACCTGTACGAGTAACTATCACCGGCGCGGCCGGCCAAATTTCCTATTCACTGCTGTTTCGTATTGGGGCAGGGCAAATGCTCGGACCGGACCAACCCGTGATATTGCAATTGCTCGAAATCACGCCCGCGATGAAAGCTTTAGAAGGCGTGGTGATGGAAATCGATGATTGTGCATTTCCGCTGGTAGCTGGGATTGAGACCAGCGACGATGCAAATGTGGCGTTCAAAGATGCGGATTACGGAATGCTCGTGGGTGCCAGGCCGCGGGGCCCTGGAATGGAACGCGCCGATTTATTGGCCGCAAATGGCGGCATTTTCAAAGTGCAAGGCAAGGCGATTAACGACAATGCGAGTCGCGATATTAAAATCGTCGTGGTCGGAAACCCGGCTAATACAAACGCCTGGACGTGCATGAGCAGTGCGCCGGATATAAACCCGCGCCAATTCACCGCAATGACGCGGCTCGATCACAACCGAGCGATGGCCCAACTGGCGCAACAAACAAACTCTACCGTTGTCGATATCCAGCAGCTAATGATCTGGGGTAATCATTCAACGACTCAATATCCCGATATCAGTAAGGCGATGGTGAAAGGAAAGCCGGCTCTGGAGCTGGTTGAGAGAAATTGGTATGAAAATGACTACATTCCGAGTGTCGCGAAACGCGGAGCGGCGATCATTGATGCCCGCGGTGCATCGAGTGCCGCCTCAGCGGCCAATGCGGCACTTGAGCACATGCGAGACTGGGTTGCCGGCACGGCCGACAATGACTGGACCAGTATGGGCGTGGTCAGCGACGGAAGCTATGGCATCGAAGCCGGGTTGATTTATTCATTTCCCGTTCGTACCAGTAACGGCGAATATGAAATTGTCCAAGATTTGTCGATAGATGACTTTTCTCGAGATCGCATGACGGCGACAGAAACCGAGTTGCGAGAAGAGCGCAACGCCGTGCAAGAGCTCCTCGCTTAGAACGATGGGCTTGCGTTCAGACAAAGTTAAGCGTCAACACGATTGAGGTCGCGCGTCATGACGAGTCGGTACCGACACACAAATCGATGATTGATAGCGACGGCTTTCGAGCAAATGTAGGCATCGTATTGCTAAACGACCGCGGCCAGACTTTCTGGGGTCGCCGCATCGGCATGACTGCTTGGCAGTTTCCACAAGGTGGAATTAAGCGTAACGAAACAGCACAAGTAGCGATGTTCCGCGAGCTCGAGGAAGAGGTCGGGTTACGTGAAAAGCATGTTGAAGTTATTGGCTGTACGCAAGGATGGTTACGTTACAAACTGCCGAAGAAATATATTCGTCATCACCAAAAACCGGTATGCATCGGTCAAAAGCAGCGTTGGTTCGTTTTAAGTCTGCTCGCTGCAGAAGATAAGGTCGATCTGAACTTCGCTGCCGAACCAGAATTCGATGACTGGTGTTGGATCGACTATTGGGCGTCATTGCGCTCCGTCGTGTCGTTTAAGCGCGAAGTCTACGCACAAGCGTTGAGCGAGCTAGCGCCGATTATCCGTGAAACTACCGAGACCCAGGTACCACCGCGCCCATCCGATCCGAGCTAGCTTGCCAAGCGGTTATCCTCCTGTACGTCGGACGACGAGCTCCGGAAGTATCTTGCGGGCCGCTCGATTTCGCGTTCTTTTAGCAAACGCCCTGGCATAATTTAGCCCAAATCCCATCGCGCTAATTCCTGATTCGAGTTCTAAGAGTTGCGGCTGACATTTGCTCATCGCAAAATCCGCGGCGTGTCGAATATCTGCAACTTCGCCGACCTTGGCCATTGCTTGGGCATAAATGCAACTATCGTAGCGCGTCGCAAGCTGCATGATTGCGCGCCGCTCGTCGACCGACATATCGGCTAAAGAACGCGCTTCTAAATCTTCTGTTGCGAGCGCGTTGCACACGATGGCTATGTTAAATACGAAAATTACCGAGATGAGTCGGGTAGTCATTTTTCAACCTCCGAGGTGAATTCTGCTTTTTCTACAATCCAACGTTGCTCGCGGCCGTCGACTATCGTGCAGCCAAGATTTTGCGCCGCCGACCCAGCCTCGGCAATGCCGCTCGTCCGGCCGGGTTGGCGGATGTCAACAAATAACCGAATAAGCCGAAATCGAATATTTTTCTTTGGATGGTCGTTGCGTACGATCGCGAGTTTCCCGCCGGCGCTAAAGTTCTGGCAGCGGCCGTCTGCTTGCGCGGCGATCGTTAGAAATGACTTTACGTCCTCGTTGGGTCCGCTGGCGAGGGCAGGAACCGCGATGGTAGTGCTCAACACCAGTACCAAGCGTTTGAACAACGACGGCAAATAGGATTCTAAAGGCATGTCTGGATAATACGTCATCGGCGTCGAGAATCTCAGCAGCCAGCGTCCTCAACGTTGCCCGAGTGACGGGCTGCCGTTGGGTCATATCTGCTGCCGGGGTTGTGTCCCGGAGGCCAAAATTGAACGCCATTCATCAGCAGGATTGAGGC
>CAWLAW010000515.1:0-3096 GCA_963854885.1 Gammaproteobacteria bacterium
GTCCACCTAAGTTCCATACGAATATCTTCGGCAACTTCGTCGATCGCGAGCAGCGGAATGAGATATGGATTGAGACGGCTGTCGAGTAAAGGACTCGCCAGCGTGCGGCGAATTCTCGCTGGGTTGGCCGATAGCAAATTTGCGATCAAATCATTCATGCCCTCAATGTCGTCTACTTCGACTTCCGCTCTTTGGCTGGCCAAAGAATAGATATCATCGACATTGATCGGCGCATCTGTTGCACCGCGATCGCGTTTCATCTGCCTGATTTTCTGCATAAGAATTTCACGTTCCGTTGCTACCGACGCTTCCGCTAACGTTTGTCTTGTCGTTGCGTCTATAACCTGATCGTCACTTAGAGAAACCGCACCATCGCGCAAACTCGAGGCTAATTGATTGATATAACCTTGGTATAACTTGCGCACGACGAATAATGTAATGACCGCAGTTACCAACACTACCCCAATCACGACACTGGTTTGTAAGGTCGGTGAAGTTGCAAGCAATACAAGCAAAAGGCCGCCGCCAAGCACGTCCCCAAGTCGATCCGAGGCGACGTCGATTATCGTTTTCGTCGGGCGCTTTACTAAGGCGGGGAGCGGCGTATAGAGCAACTCAAAGGCAGAGCGAAAGAATGAATTAGTGAACGCAACTTGACCGGCACGCAGGGCGACTATCGACCATAGCTTTGCAGACGCGGCAAGATTAAGAAAGCCTGTCGCTAACACCACCCCAGGCATCACCGCGAGCGCAACCCCAATACCGTAGCGTTTCAACAAGCGCGGGCCAAGTGCGGACTGGACCAAGAACGTGAGGACCCCAACTGCGGCGTAAAATTGGCCGAAAAATGCGATCAATTCTTCACCGCTCGCGATCCGCTGGGCGGCCTCTGCCTTAAACGCATAATCTACAAGCGAGGCCATAACGGCAGCGAGGACCATCAACAATCCCATGAGCTGCAAATAACGGTCTGTTGCCAACAAATGGATGCCCGATTCCATTGTTGAATCCGCGTTGTCTCGAGCAACAGTACGACGCGGTTCGCCAATTGCGCGTACGGAAAGAAAACACGCGAAATGTAAGCCACCCAGCACGAACAACATTGATCGGATATCAAGCACCGCCGCGACCTGACCTGCCAAGAGTCCGCCGAGGACTCCACCTAGAGTTGCGGCGGCAGCGACGCGCGCGATCGTATGCTTAGCCGTATGCGGGTCGAATCGTTCGTTTACTACCGACCAAAAGCCGCTGATCAAAACCGCGCCGAATATCGCCATTTGTAAATATAGTGAGACGGCAACAAGATACGGCGCCGGTCCGTACAACCACCAGTTACCGAAAAACAGAATAGTACTAAAACCGAACGCAAGCGGGATGACGCGGGAAGGTCCGTAGGCGCCTAACAGTCGCGACATTAGCACCACCGCCAGCATCGATAAGACCGCGGCGGTGATAACGATTTTCGGTAGATCCGTTACCTCGTAGTGCGACAAAAATATCGCGTCACGTGTTGCTTTGCCGGCAACCTGATGAGCGATCATCAAGGTCGCCGACGCTAAGGCGTAGCGTGTCGCGCTGCGGGTTTGCGACTCGCTTAATCCGCTAGTCATCGTTGGTTACGCCGTCGCCGCTAATTGATCGTAGGATTTTGCCAATAGGCGAATCGTCGCGATCCACACTATGCAAATAATAAACGTTAAAAACGAAAGTTGGCCGATGTCGAGGCTCACTGGTAGCCATTGCGTCGTGAGCAATATCAAACCTGACCCAATAATCTTAAATAGACGGTAGCCCAACATATCTATCCACGCTTTAGCTTGGTAGGTCTGGACGGGGTCGACCGGAATATACAACTGCTCCTTGGACGCTCGATTGATCGAATACGACAAACCCCGATCGCTGATCTTCATTACTACCGCAGCGTTTAGCGTCGAGTTGATAAGAAACCCGAAGGAACACACTGAGAGCACGAGCGGTTGCACGACCAAACCTGCGAAAAATCCGAGATAGCGATGGATTAACGGGGTCGCGATCAAGTTTATGCCGATTGAGACTAGTCCCATCAGGCCAAAGAACTTGCCGATAAATGCCGTCCTTTCGTCTAGCTCCGTATAGGTCCGTTCGATGGCGCTGATAAACTGATATTCGACAACGGGTTGTGCTAATTGGGAAAGGCAAAGGACGAATGCGATTAGCATCAGATACTTGTTGCCGATTATCGAGCGCCAGTCCGCTTTCGCCTGATGCAGGGCACGTTGACCCTTCACCTCCTCGTACATTCGCGCGCGCCACATGAATAAGTTGAGCACAAATGTCGCGATGAGTAGTAGCGCGCACACATAGAGTAAATCGGCAGTCGCGAGCTCGGTTCGCTCGACTAAAAAACCGGCCAAATAACCGCCTGCTACACCACCCGCCAAGCCGCCAGTGCCAACGAACCAAAAACTATTCTTACCGTCGTCTGGATCAGAAATCGAAACAGTTAGACTCCAAAACTGCTCAACCAGCACCACGCTGAAAATGTCGACGAAAATATAAAACGCAACCGCAGTAAACGTGCTGTGTTGATCTAAAACGGCCCGAAACACGACCAACATGCTGGCGAATACCAGCAATGAGCCCAAAACGATTCGCACGCGGGAGTGGCGCTCAACTAATCCGTGATAGAAGCCGATTAATAACGTTAATACGATGGCGGAATATACCCAGACGTACGGAAACCACTCTGAGCCGCCAAATTCGATGAGCAGCGACCGCGAGGCGGACTTAACCTGGTAATAGGCGAGGATAATGAGAAAAAAATTGGCGAATAACGCGAGTGATCGGGTAATCAAGCGAGATTGCTGCGGCGCCGCAAAATTATTCTGAAAAACTGTGTTCATGCTGATACTGAATGTAATTGCGTAGGTCTGGGTACGAATGATAGAGTTCGCCGCTTATGGGGGATAACCGTAGCATAATCACAGCGGCCGTCGTGCTGTTGTCGTGGGCTTCTGCGTGGGCGGATGGGCTTGATGGGCCCCGATCGTTGCGCGAGAGCTACGACCCTGCGTTACAGGCGGCGGTTGAAACGCGCATCGGGAACCTCGGTTTGCG
>CAWLAW010000516.1:0-3083 GCA_963854885.1 Gammaproteobacteria bacterium
AATCGGCGCCAAAGAGGTATCGATAAGACATCGAGGGCGCGACGAATTGCAGGAAGTAGCTAAAAACTATTACGACGACTACCGTGTAAAGAATGACGCGCCAAGGGTGGTCGACAACCGAGCTGAAAAGGCACTCGGCCGTCGCGGTAAATTGGACATGGAGTCCTCTCTCAATAAAGTCTGGGACGACGGTTAGCCGAAAAATCCAGATTAATCGTTAGGAAACATTGCGGATACACGATGCTGATTGAAATAAATCTATAAAATAAATACTATTTAAATAATACGAATAAAAACGCAGATCACGTGAATTAGTATTGAAAGTGAAGTATTATTCGCACCGTTCCCGGTCTTTACCAAAGGCTATAATTGCTAAATGCGACTTAACCTCTGAGGAACCACATGCCAGGAAAACGTTCAAATTGTGCCGTCGCACATGTTCTCGACCTTGTCGGCGATCGCTGGACCTTGCTCGTTATCCGCGATATCGCCTTTTTCGGCAAAAGGAGCTTTAGCGAGTTGTCGGCATCTGCGGAACACATTCCGCCGAGCACGTTGACAGCGCGCCTCGATCTATTGGTATGCGAAAACTTGCTCACCAAATCCCGTGTCGCGGGTGGCCCCGGTCGGCAATATCGTTACGAGTTGACCCAGCGCGGCACGGACCTAGTGCCGCTCCTCGCCGCCATGACTCATTGGAGTGCGCTGCACGATCCGGAGTCATCGGTGACTCCGGGACTGGCCAAACGTTTGCGGAAGAAGTTTGGTGGCGCGATTGACTCGTCCGGCTTAGAAGATTTGTTCGTCGGACAGTAGGTATCCGGGCTTGATCTGATCCGCGGAACTGAGCATCGGTGCGGCGCAATTTGATGTGAAACTGTTCTCACGTGTGCCGAAAAAGCGTTCAAACCTGGTTTTGTGTCGCCCGTTGTATTTGGCTTTTAACCACGGAGGCCACTAAGTCCACAAAGATTAGGGTCCTTAGTCGCATCGTGTTCTAGCGCTACGCGACATGCCCATTTTCTTCTTTATATCGAATTATTCTTTGTGAACTCCGTGGTTAATACAGGAAATGGATTTTATCCCTCCGTCGCTTTTCGCCTTTGCCACTTTATAAAGAGCAGTGCGCCAATAGTGAGCAGAAAACCGGTAGCGACCCATGGCTCGAGCTTGGAAAGACCGACTGTGAAAGGAAAGACTGCGTAATACGTCTTGCCGTTAGTCGGATGACCAGCGCTCACGATGCCCACATACTCACCGGCATCAGTGAAAAAATGTTCCGCTTGATACGAGCCGTCGATTTCTATTAATGGTTCTCGATAAAAGACAGTGTGCTGCTCAATGTTATCAATCGCATCGATATGCTCCAGGCGCGTAAACTTGCCCATGCTAGTAACGTTCTTTATGATTCTGAAATCGACCGGCACTTGTTTCAAACTGTCGTGTAGATAATCCAGCACGAAGATCGTTGCACCGATGTCATCTAAGTCTTCGCAGAATTGCCGACTACCACTGCTGTCAGGTTGATAGGCCGTAAAATGGGCAGTGTAGAATTCGATCGATATGACGCATCGATCTTCTGTCAGTATGATACCTCCTCCGGCGTTTGCGAGACCAGCGGTCAACAAGACCAATAATGCAACAACGAATTTCGAAACGAGAAAATGCATAAGCCTTCTTGATTGACGAGCTACTCATTGGTCGCGCTCAGCGTTGGGCGCAATTTTACAACTACAACGCATTTGACCATATCAAGGGAGAAAAAGGGACCGGTGATATTTCACCGACCAACGGACTACGAAGCCGCCTTGCCGTTTCGCGCAGTCACACGCAGTTTTGATTATCGCGTCGGCGCAAGTTGCCGTAAAAGTGGTCTCGTGCGGGCCGTAAAAGCGCTTAATACTATATTCGTGTCGCCCCTCTGTGTTCAGCTTTTAAACACGGAGGACACTAAGTGCACGAAGATTAGGGTAGTTTTTCGCAACGCGTTCTAGCCTTACCCGACGCATCATTTTTCTTCTTTATATCTACTTATTCTTCGTGAACTCCGCGTTCTCTGTGATAACAAGAGAAAATGGATTTTGCCCCGACATTTGTTTTCCCCTTCCGCATTTGCGGCACTTATCGACGATGCCAAAGACGCCGCAGACGTTACGGCTCAAGAACTCCCGCAGAGGAACTCACCAATCCGCTCGAACGCCCGTGAATCCTGCAGATAGAACATGTGTCCACCGTCGAAAAATTCGAGTTCTGCGCCCGCTATTTGCCTAGCGAGAGCCTTGAGGTTGTTAGCGGGCGCGATGCCGTCGAACTGACCACCACAAACGAGCACCGGCGATTCAAGTTGTGGCAACCGGGCATAGGTGTCATGGCGTCTGCGAGCATCGATTTGGCGCCGTGCCCCCATTTCCCGTCCGGGTTCAGCGGCACCTACTGAAAGCGCCTCGAGTAATTGCCCAACTAACGTTTCAAACAACGCAACATTCGCGGTACGCCAAATTGCATCACGGCGTGTATCGCTGAGCGACAAGACCGCCTCGGCCCAGTCTCGCCGACTACGACCAGCGAGATTTTCCAAGGGATAAGAACGTCCGCCTTCGCCACCAGTACTCGTACACGCCAACGCCAGACGCGAGACTCGATGCGGGAAACGTAAAGCGAACTCTTGCGCAACCATGCCGCCGAACGAGACGCCGAATACGGCGCAAGATGCCCAGCCTAAGCGCTGCAAAAGAGCCTCTGCATCGGTTGCATAATCAGCCATCGTGTAGTCGATATCCGGACGGTCGCTTTGTCCCAGTCCGCGCTGATCGTAGGCGAGTATTTCGAAGTTTTTCGCAAGTGGGGAGTCGAAAATGCTGGGGTACCGGCGCAGATCACCCCCGGTTCCGCTAATGTAAAAGAGCCGCGGACCGCTGCCCCGAATTTCGTAATAGAGTTGAATCGGTCCGATGTCGATGTGTGGCATATGGCTACCTCGATTGTGACCAGCATACTGCGGGCGACTTCGCTCTAAAACTCGCCACGCTCAGATCCGAAAGGCCGAAGGCGAAAGGTGACGGAGGGATTATATTTTAACCAAT
>CAWLAW010000517.1:0-3069 GCA_963854885.1 Gammaproteobacteria bacterium
GCTCAGGGCGGCCGTTGTTGTTCAACGCGATCATGGCGAGCGACGACAAAGGGCTTGAAACCATGCATCAAAAATCGACGCGTTGGCTCGACAGCTGCTTCGAGCGCGGTTTGCAGATTTATGGGCAGGCCGTTACCGTGCGCGCGCCGTATCAATTTACGCTCGAGCATTGGAACATGTACGATTCGAGCCCGGCTTGGAACCAAGCCACCCAAGGATCGCGCGAGGAACGCTTAGTGAAGCTCTCCGACCCTGAGGCGCGCAAGCAAATGATCGCCGAAGAAGACGTCCTTGTGACGATGGGCGTTGGCGGACCGATTGAAGGGTTGACGATTCAGGAAACTCCGGATCATCCGGAACTCGAAAAGTATATCGGACGTTCGCTCGGCGAGATTGCAGCAGCGGAAGGTAAACATCATATTGAGGCGATGCTCGATATCGGTGTTGCCGGTGAATTGAAAGTCGTTTTCCGCACCAACGAGCTTTCCAGTACGGATCCCAAGAAAACCGGTGAACTCGTGCGTAATCAACACGTGATCCCCGGCGTGTCAGACGGGGGTGCGCACACGAAATTTTTTACCGGCGGTTCATTTACCACCGACTTAATCGTGTGGCTCGTGCGCGAGAGTGGTGAATTGACCTTAGAGCAAGCGCATTACCGTTTGAGTTATTTACCTGCTCAAGCCGCGGGCTTTAACGACCGAGGTTTTCTACGTGAAGGCGCACCGGCCGATATTATTGTTTACGATTTCGAAAATTTGAAACGTGTACCAGAAGTCGATTACGAGGTCGCGCATGATTTTCCGGCAGATGAATGGCGACGTATCCAACGCGCCGAAGGCTACCGTTGGATCATGGTGAACGGCGTCGTCACGTTTATCGACGGACAGTGCACGAATGCGACACCGGGTGAGTTGCTGCGCTTGAATCAGTTGGCACAAAGCGAACAGCTAGCCGCGAGCGCTGGTTAATACCTCGGTCGCACGGCCAGCACCAACGAGAAGCCTGGTGCCGGCCAAGTATAAGACGAACAAACGCCACTTTCTCCAATTCCACAGAGTATTTCGAGGGTATAAAACAGCGTCAACGGATGCTTCGAGGGAGTGTCTGCTGTGATCGGGCCGCCCGAGCCTGATGCTCTTATCTAAAATGGAGCGGTTTAGGGATGGCAGGACAAGGTAAACCTAAGACGGGTGGCCGGCAGAAGGGAACGCTCAATAAAACCTCGGCGTTACTTAAAGACGCTGTCTTCGAAGCTGCGGATACTGCTGGTGGCAAAGCGGGCCTAGTTGGCTACCTGACACTACAAGCTAGAGAGAATCCAGTCGCCTTTATGGGGCGATTGGGCAAACTCGTACCGTCTCAAATCGCAGCAGACGTCACTCAAAGTGTTGCAACAGTCACGGCTGACATTATGACGCCGGAGGAGTGGGCCGAGCAGTGGGCTGAGCGAATGGCACACTGAGTCACACAAGTTCCACTCCCCAAAAACACCATTTTGGGACTCCTAAATGAAACACCTCAGTGTTTTGACGATAACGGCACGCAGCGATTTTTCCTACCATGTACCTCAGAGAACGAAACCGGTTAGCCTGACGATAGTTGATGTCTTACAAAGGACGAATGACACTGTATCTCAAAGGAATGTTCCAAGGTTCACTCAATTCGTGGTGCACCAGCCACCCATCGGTAAAATCGAAACGCTCTCATGACAGAAAACCACAAAAAGCAGCTCGAATCTCAACTCTGGAACATCGCGAACACCCTGCGCGTGAAAATGAATTTCGGGACTACATTTTGGGTTTCATTTTTTACAAGTATCTGTCGGAACGTATGCACCTGTTCGCCAATGAAATCCTGAAAAAAGACGGGATCGTCTTCGACCAAATTGATGAGACGAAGATAGGCATGCCTCTGCGCAATTCAACTTAGGATTCATGTTTGAAAATGGTCTTGGCGTCATTGTGAACTACGGCGAGGCCGTGAGGTGGTATCGGCAAGCGGCAAAACGGGGACACGCTCCCGCCCAAGACAACTTGGGGCTGATGTAAGTAAGAGGAAATGGCCTGACGCAGGATTATGCGGAAGCGGTAAACTGGTTCCGGTTAGCAGCCGAACCTTCCTCAACGAAGAACTAGTCAATGGTCATGCGGAATTTTTGCCTTGGTTTAACGTAGGAGTACAAAGTGTCGGACCCAAGAAGAATCAATTACTCAGTGAACGATCGTATCGTGACGCTAACGATGAATCGCGCACCGGTAAATGCAATTGATCATCCGATGATAGATGCGATTCATGCCGGACTTCTGCGCGCGGATGCGGATGAAGATGTCCGCGCGGTTATTATTGCAAGCGCTTTGCCTGGTATGTTCTGTGGTGGCATGGATTTGAGAATGGTCGCGGCAGGCGATGTTCAAGACCTACGTGAGTTCGTCTACAAATTTTATATGAAGACGATGGATATCCAATACGCGATGAAAAAGCCGACTATCGTTGCAATCAACGGTCCTGCTCGTGGAGCGGGGATGACTTTATCAATAACTAGCGACGTTATCGTCGCGGCTGACGACATTGATTTGGGTTATCCCGAAATCGACATCGGTTTAATTCCTGCTATCCACTACGCACATTTGCCACGACAAATATCACGGCACCAAGCATTTGAGTTATTATTTGGCGGCAAGCCAATTACCGCGAGCGAGGCAGTAAATTTAGGGATCATTAACCACGTCGTTCCGCGAGAAGAGCTGCTAGCTAAGGCGATTTCTATTGGAAAAGTATTTGCCGAGAAATCCCCGACCATCATGGCACTAGGGCGGCAATCATTTATGCGCGCGAACGATCTCGACTATCGACGCAATGTCGAAAACCAGATCGAGACGTTGTGCAATGTGTTCGACACTAAAGATGGTCGCGAAGGTCTATATGCGTTCCTCGAGAAGCGCGCGCCGGTTTGGTCTAAGTAAGTAGAGAATGCTTCCCCGTCCAAGCGTGGAAGCGTACTGGCGAGTGAAATAACCGGGCAATTCACCGATACGTGTGATATTTGCGCTGTAATTACCGGCCAAA
>CAWLAW010000518.1:0-3047 GCA_963854885.1 Gammaproteobacteria bacterium
ATTTCGGCCGTGCTCGTCTAAATAATTCATAGCGGACCTTAAATTCCAGCCCCAATTCGCGGACGGACTGTGCCGTCGAGGATCTTTTCGGACCGAATAATCAAATTTTTTTACGAGTGATGGGTTGCGCCCCAACAGCGCAAAATCCGGTGCGCGAATGTTGCGGAATATTTGTCTCGTTCTAGGCAGTCACGGTTTAACCACCGCGACGAGTGTAGCAAAATTGGTAGAGAACAAATCGTCCGATCAATTCGGTTAAATTAATTTTCCTATTAGCCGTTTATATTCGGCTGGATCGCTAGCGCCTAGCACTGCTCGCGCTGTGCGTCGTATCTCCTCGACGTTCGTTGCATTAATTGTTTGTTTGAGTTCGAGGAGCGACGACGGATGAACGCTAAATTGACGTAAGCCCAAACCTAATAATAGCCGCGTATAGCGAACGTCTCCGGCCATCTCACCGCACATGGACACTGGAATTGAAGCAGCTCGACCTGCATCTAGGGTCATCGCTATTAAGCGTAACACCGCCGGATTTAATGGGTCATATAAATAATTAACCTCATCATTTACTCGATCGATCGCGAGCGTGTATTGGATAAGATCGTTCGTGCCGATTGAAAAAAAATCTAAATATTGAGCGAAGGAATCGGCGCATATTGCCGCGGCAGGTACCTCAATCATTCCGCCGATCGGCATCTGCGGATCAAAGTCGATAGCATTTTTGCTGAAATCATTTTGCAGCGTCCGGATGTTGCTCACGACTTGGCGAGCTTCCTCTAAAGTTGACAGCATCGGGATCATGAGGCGGACCGGGCCAAACGCGGACGCGCGCACAATCGCCCGTAACTGGGGCCAATAGAGGCCCGGTTCACGCAACGACAAGCGAATTGCTCGTATCCCCAATGCTGGATTTGCACCAGATTGTTGTCCCACATCAACGTCAAAATCTTTATCCGCGCCAAGGTCGAGCGTGCGAATCGTCACGGGCAACCCATCTAGGGCCGCGATTAGCGATCGATAGGTTTCGAAATGCTCCTCTTCATCAGGACTACCCGTGCGGTTCATGTACAAAAACTCTGTGCGGTATAACCCGACCCCGCCGGCACCAACTTCGTGAGCAGCAAGAAAATCTTCAGGCAGATCCACATTTGCTAGTAATTCAACCACCTGTCCGTCTGCAGTTTCGCTTGGCGCGCTGCGCAATCGGGTGAGACTCGAAATGTGCTGTTCGCGAGCAATCTTTTTGTTGCGGTAATAGTTCACTGCAGAGTCGTCCGGCTGACCGACCACAACCCCGTCACTCGCGTCGATAATTAACCTCTCATTTTCATTAATGTATTTACGAATTCCATGGACCCCGACAATCCCGGGTACGCCTAAACTTCGCGCCAGGATCGACATATGCGACGTCGGCCCCCCGTAGTGAGTAACAAAACCAACCACGCCGTGGCGCTGCATTAGGACCGAGTCTGCTGGGGTTAACTCGTCAGCCAATACAATCATGCCGCGCAATTTGTCACCGGTAACTTCATGTTCCAGCGGTGCGTGATTCAGCAAAATTCGTTGGATTTGCGACACGACGTGATAGACATCGTCTTTGCGTGTGCGTAAATACGGATCATCCATCTCATCGAACGCTTTAGCTAGCGCATCGCGTTGCAGCTTTAGTGCCCATTCTGCATTGCATTCGAGCTCGCGGATAAGCCGCTCTGCATCAAAAGTGAATGCTGCGTCCTCGAGCATCAATAAGTGTGTATCAATGAATGCCGCTATATCGACTGCGGTGGTAGCGGGAATCTCGTTGCGCACGTCGCGTAAATTTTGTTTAGCCTGGCTAACAGCATCGCGTAGTCGGTCTATTTCTCGGCTAATTTTCTCGCGATCTATTCGATACTCGGTAATTTCCAGATCGGTCCGCTCGATGATATGCGCCTTACCAATTGCGATTCCGCGCGACACTCCGACTCCGTGGAGGGAAAAGCTCATCAGGTTTCGCCAAAGCCGTCTTCAACTAGGGCAATTAATGCGTCCAAAGCCTCTTGCTCATCCTCGCCACTGGAGGTAATTTCAATGTGCGCACCCTGTGCGGCGGCCAACATCATCACACCCATAATGCTTTTGCCGTTGATTTTCTTTGCGCCTCTAGAAACTTCAATTTGACTAGAAAAACGGCCTGCCGTCTGCACGAACTTTGCTGCGGCGCGCGCGTGTAGCCCCAGTCGATTTACAATTTCAATTCCGCTGTGAAGCATGATAATTGTGCTATTTCCGTGGATATTATTCGCGGTCGCTAACCGTCTCGGTGAACTAGCATGATGCTGCGCCCGGTTTTGAAATGCTCCGAAATTCGCTCGGCAACAAACACCGAACGATGTCGCCCTCCCGTACACCCTAAGGCCACCGTGAGATAACTACGGTTTTCAGCCTCGAAGGCGGGAATCCACTTACTAAGAAATTCTATAATGTCGGTGACCATTCGTTCCACAATTGGGTCGCCGTGTAGAAAATTTTGAATTGGCTCATCACGTCCGGAGAATTCGCGTAATGTTGGATCCCAATATGGATTCGGCAAACAGCGACAATCGAAAACAAAGTCTGCCTCCGGCGGGACGCCGTTTTTGTAACCGAATGAGCAAAATTGCAGCGACAAAGCGTCAGTTGATCGACGTGCGACTCGGGTCGCTATCGACGCGCGAAATTCATGGATATGTGTCTGCGTGGTATCGAGTCGCAAATCCGCCAGATCAGACAAGGGTTCCATAACGACCCGTTCCTGGGCAATCGCTAACCCGAGTGGTTGCTCGCTCGACGATAGCGGGTGTTTGCGCCGCGTTTCGCTGAAACGATTGATTAGCGTCTGGTCGCTGGCTTCGATGTAAATGAGCTCCACAGCAAAGTCCTTCTCTCGAAGAACTCGAAGCATCTGCGGAAAATGAGATAAGTCCGTTGCCGGATTGCGCGCGTCGACCCCTACGGCAACTTGCCGGTAGTGGGGGAAATCAGCGGCGTCGATAAATTCCGAAAAATCCAGCAACATCGCCGCCGGT
>CAWLAW010000519.1:0-3046 GCA_963854885.1 Gammaproteobacteria bacterium
TGAGCACTATCGGTTAAATCTCACCGTGCCACTGTTCGACCCGGGACCGATCGAGCATCCGAAAATACCCGTACATGTTGCGGCGGTAAACAAATACATGTGTCAGGTAGCAGGTGAGGTTGCCGACGGCGTGCGTCCGCATCCAGTTTGTTCAGCCGCATACATTAAAGACGTAATGCTGCCAAGCTTGCACCGTGGTGCCGCGCTTGCGGGACGCGAACCCACCGAGCTCGCGGTGAGCATAAAACCGCTAATCGCAACGGCGCCGGACGAACAAGGTTTGGAAGAGAAGATTCGCGATGTGCGCGCGCGAATTTCGTTCTACGCATCGACTCCGGCCTACCGGGCGGCGTTCGAGCATCATGGCTTGGGAGATTTAGCTGACGAGCTGAGGGTGCTTTCCAAGGCTCAGCGATGGGAGGAAATGCCACGATTTATTAGTGATGACATTCTCAACCAGTACGCGGTCGTCGGGTTGTTCGATGATATTGCCGCGAAACTAAAAATTCGCTACGGCGGGCTAGTCACTCACGCAGAGTTCAGCATCCCGATAAAACAAGCAGGGGATGAAGAACGTCTGCGCGAAATGCTAGCAAGCTTGCGGCAAGAGTGATCAGGGAACGGACAACCGTTTACCCCTAGACCCAAGCGCTTATTTGAGCGCCTTAAAGACTTCGTCTAAGCTGGTTTTTGCGTCGCCAAATAACATCTGAGTGTTCGGGCGGAAAAATAATGGGTTGTCGACCCCGGCGTAACCGGTGGCCATCGATCGTTTAAGAACGATCGCGGTTTTTGCCTTCCAGACTTCAAGTACCGGCATACCGGCAATCGGACTGTTTGGTTCGTCTTGAGCCGATGGGTTCACGATATCGTTGGCGCCAATAACGATCGCTACATCGCAACTCGGAAAATCGTCGTTAATTTCATCCATTTCTAAAACAATGTCGTAAGGAAGGCGCGCCTCAGCAAGCAGAACATTCATATGTCCCGGCATGCGGCCCGCTACTGGGTGGATCGCAAATCGAACGTTCTTGCCTCGTTCCCGTAATACGGTAGTCAATTCCGACACGATATTTTGCGCGTGTGCCACGGCCATGCCATATCCAGGAACGATGATGACGCTATCGGCGTCGCGCAGTAGTTCCGCCGTTTCATCGGCCGATATCAGTACGGCCTCACCTTCGTACGACGCCGCTACGGTACCGCCTGCAGTGCCGAAACCGCCAGCAATAACACTAAAGAAATTACGATTCATGGCGCGGCACATGATGTAACTCAATATTGCGCCGCTCGATCCCACTAGGGCGCCGGTCACGATAAGGAGATCGTTGGACAGCATGAATCCGGTCGCTGCCGCCGCCCATCCCGAATAACTGTTTAGCATTGAAACAACAACCGGCATATCCGCGCCGCCGATTGCCATCACCATATGTACGCCGAATGCGAAAGCGATTAAGGTCATGAAAACTAATGCCCATACGCCGCCGCCGATGGATTCGTTACCCACAAAAACGGCGCCCAGCCAAAAACACCCGACGGCTAGGCCGAGGTTAAGTAAATGTCGTGCCGGCAGTAACATGGGTTTCCCATCGATGAGGCCACGCAGCTTGCCGAACGCAATCACAGAACCTGTGAACGTTACTGCACCGATTAAAACCCCGAGATATATCTCAACTTCGTGAATCGTTTTTTCTGCGCCAACGAGCACATGGGCGTGATCGATAGCCGTACCGTAATACGTTGCGTAGCCGATAAGCACCGCCGCAAGCCCGACAAAGCTGTGCAGAATTGCGACGAGCTCAGGCATTTCCGTCATTTGGACACGTGACGCAGCAATCGTTCCGGCAGCGCCACCAGCCAGCATCATGATGAACAACACGATGTACGAGCTAACTTGTGCGCTTAAGATCGTCGCGATGATCGCCAAGCCCATTCCGCACATACCGTACATGTTGCCGCGCCGCGCGGTTTCCGGATGGCTTAGGCCGCCGAGACTTAGAATGAATAGTATCGTCGCCGCTATGTACGCAGCAGTAAGTGTTCCAGACGCCATGACGATTCCTTATCGTTGAAACATGCGCAGCATGCGTTGCGTAACCAGGAATCCCCCGGCGATGTTAATCGAGGCAATTAGTATCGCGATGCCTGCTAACAGTGTGATCAGAAACGAGCTTGTCGAAATCTGTAAGATCGCGCCGAGCACGATTATGCCGCTGATTGCGTTTGTGACACTCATCAAGGGTGTATGCAACGCTGGGGTGACGTTCCAGATAACCTGATAGCCGACGAAACAGGCGAGTACAAAGACTGTAAAGTGCGACATGAATATCGGTGGGGCGACGGCGCCTAATGCCCAAAGTCCAAGTCCGCCGATGATCAACGTGACAACGGGTCCCCAACCGCTCCGAGTTGCATCGTCAGCCTTCACAGGTTTCGTCGCCGGTTTTGCAGCCGGCGGCTTTGGTGGCGCAGCCGACAACGTCGGTGCGGGCGGCGGCCACGTGATCTCACCGTCTTTAATCACGGTCGTGCCGCGAATGACTTCGTCGTCCATGTTGACGAAAATCTCACCGTTTTTCTCTGGAGAAAGTTCTGTGAGTAAATTGCGTAAGTTCGTTCCATAGAGCTGGCTTGATTGGGCCGCTAGGCGGCTTGGCAGATCGACGTAGCCAATTATTTTCACCCCATGGGCAGTTGATATTTCGCCAGGCACTGTTAATTCGCAGTTCCCACCTTGCTCTGCCGCCATGTCGACGATAACGCCACCATCGCGCATACCTTCTACCATGTCCGCTAGGATCAATTTAGGCGCCGGTTTACCAGGAATTAGGGCGGTCGTGATTATGATGTCGACTTCCGCCGCTTGGGCGCGAAACAAGGCCATCTCAGCCGCAATAAACGCTGGACTCATTTCTTTCGCGTAGCCACCACCACCACTGCCTTCTTCTTCGAAGTCGAGTTCTAAAAATTCCGCACCCATACTCTCGACTTGTTCTTTCACTTCAGGTCGAGTATCGAAAGCGCGAACAATCGCACCGAGGCTCAT
>CAWLAW010000520.1:0-3036 GCA_963854885.1 Gammaproteobacteria bacterium
TCGGGCGACGCGACTTATCGGGTCGCACATTGATGTCACTGAAACGAAATACACCCAGGGTGAGCTTCGTGAAAGCAATGAGCGGCTCAATATCGCATTAACAAATTCTCGCCAAGGAATTTGGGAATGGGCCCCAGACAGTGATGCGTTCAAGCAATACGGCTTCGTGCGCTACGGCTACGACAACAACGACGCGCAATCCCCGGTAACTGGAACCGAGCAGAACCAACGAACGCACCCGTATGATAAAAAGATTGTCGCGCGCCACTTAAGCGCTTATCTTCGCGGAGAGTCTGACAACCTATACACTGAAATCCGCGCGTTAATTGAAGATGGGAGTTACCGGACCTACCTTATCCAAGGCCAAGCAGTCGAGCGAGCGGCAGATGGCCGCATCACCCGAATGCTTGGGACCCACACCGATATTAGCGATCTCAAAGCGGATTCCGAGTCTCTTGAACTCGCACTGGCGAATGCGGGACAAGGTATGTCGAAATGGCGGCCAGGCACTGACGCTGTCGAGTTCTCAGACAGCTGGTACGACTTATTCGGCTATGACGTCGGCGAAATAGCCAACGTTCGAACAGATTTTACCGCGCGTATGCATCCAGATGATTTGGAAATGGGCGGTAAAGCGATCGCCGATACCTTGTCGAATCGTGCAGATGGGTACGACCTAGAGTATCGTTTTCGTTGCAAGAACGGTGAGTACTTATGGGTGATGGATAGAAGCCGCGTGGTAGAGCGAGATGCGAACGGCACCCCGACTTTAATCATTGGTACCTACGTCAATATAACCGCGAAAAAAACCGTAGAGCGTGAACTAGAAGAGTCGCGGCGCGTGCTTGAAATGTTACTCGACACGATTCCGGACATTGTTTATTGGAAGGATGGTGACGGACGGATACTCGGTGCAAATCGGCAATTCGCAGTCAGTGCCGGGTTCAATAATTCTAGCGAAGTCGTCGGTTTGACGGATGAGAGTTTTCCTTGGTCCGATTACGCCGAAATGTATCGCGCAGATGACCGAGAAGTCATGGCAAGTGGAAAACCGAAGCTCGGTATCCGCCAGGCTTTCGTCGACGCGAGTGGCGAACCGTTACTCATTGAGTCGAATAAGATTCCGGTATTTGACGAATCTGGCCGGGCAACTGGCATCGTCGGAATATCCCAAGAAATTACGGAAAAGCGTCAACACGAAAAGCGTCTGGAAAAAATAGCTGAAAGCATTACCCACGAAGGCAGCGAACGGTTATTAGATGCTTTAACTAAAGGCGCGGCAGATTTGTGCGACGTCGCGATTGCGGCGATTTCTAAGTTGGATGCGACAGGTACTGTCGCGACAGTCGTGTCGGCATTCCCGAGCGGTGATTTGATAAATGCAAGGACGTTTAGCCTCGAAGGAACACCTGCCGGGGCCGCGCTGAATGAAGGATTATGTGTTTTCTCCGGCGACGTTCGGTCCGAATTCCCAACGAATAATTTTATTTCTTCTCGCGGTATCGAGAGTTATGTCGCGAAAGCGTTGGTGGATAACGAAGGAATTGTGGTCGGTATAATCAGCTTAATCGATACGAAGCCACTTTCAGATCCAAACTACGCAATCTCGGCACTCGATATTATTGGCGCGACAGCTGCCAACGAACTGTCACGTGAGCTACGCGAAATCGAACTTAGCTTAAGCGAGGAACGTTACCGAACGATTTACGACAACATGCCAACAATGATCTGCATGGTCGACGGGTCGCAGACCATTGTGGACATAAACAAGGCTTGGACCGAAGGTACCGGATTTACTTCTGCGGAATCCATGGGATCACGTTTTACTCAATTTCTTGATTGCGATTCCGCACAATGGTTTTCTTCGCAAGAAGAACTATCCGACACAGTAGAATTTGAACAGAATATAAAACTCAAGATTGTTTGCAAAAACCGAACGGCGATGTATGCATCGTTTAAAGGTGTTCGCGCCGTATCCCCGGAAGGTGTTCCTGGGACGATGATAGTTCTCGAAGATATAACGGATCGAACCAACGCCCAGCAGCAACTCAAGCTTGCGGCTACGGCGTTTGAAACACACGAGGCGCTCCTGATCAGAGACGCACAAAAGCGAATTCTGCGAGTCAATTCAGCGTTTAAGAATGTTACTGGTTGCACTGATGCAGAGCTGCTCGGGAAAGAACCCACTACGTTAAGTAATTCAGTCGAGGGCGATTCGGAAACAGCCCGAATTTGGTCTATCGTCGATCAAGAAGGGGCATGGGACGGCGAACGGGTAAATTATCGTGCGGATGGTTCGACATTTTCTGCCTGGCAAACGATAACTGCCGTAACGGATGATTCCGGTGAGATAACCCACTACGTCGAGAACTACACGGATATCTCGGAATTGAAGCAGGCACTCGCCGATGCCGAGCGCTTGGCGCTATACGATCCGTTAACGGAATTACCAAACCGTCGCTATCTTGCCGAACAATTGGAGGCGAGCATTTTTTCGTTTAAGCGACATGGCACGACGAGTGCGTTGTTGTTCATCGATCTCGACCAGTTTAAGAACATTAACGATTCTCTTGGGCATGCAGTCGGCGACGAGATATTGATTCAAGTCGCTAAACGGCTAGCTGCGATTATTCGAGCGGAAGATACTATCGCGCGACTCGGCGGAGATGAATTCGTCATTGTATTGTCAGATCTCGGCAAAGAGCCGACTAAATGCGTTGATCACGCGCGCCGCATCGCTGACAAAATACACGGCGAGTTAGGTAAGACGTATCACGTGGAAACCCATGATTTGAATATCACACCGACGATTGGGGTGACGCTATTCCCGGAAGAGGGCAAAACCGTTGATACGATATTGCAGGAGGCCGATTCCGCCATGTATCAAGGCAAAGCGGATGGGCGAAACATAACGAAGTTTTTTCATCCAAGTATGCAATCCGAGGCTCAAGAGCGTTTGGGGTTAGAACGGGATTTGCGCACTGCAATTGAACGCGACGAACTCGAGTTGTTCTTCTAACCTCAATACGATCGAGA
>CAWLAW010000521.1:0-3034 GCA_963854885.1 Gammaproteobacteria bacterium
CACCATCGCAATGGCGGTGCAAAGTGCCAACCCATCGCCAATGCTCGGACAATAAATGCCGGGGTAGCCGCGTTTTTCGGCCTCCATCGCAAGATCGATAATCGCTTGGCGTTTCCCGGGAACTGCAGCAAGGCTGATCGCCGGTTTAAGATTTTCCATTCAACATACTCCGAGATCCAATATTCGTCGCTATTCTACCCACTTTCCTCCACATTCGCGTCGTCCCGCCGTGGGTTCAAGGGCTCAATCTTTGTTGAATTTATTGCCAACGAATACGAGTTTCCTCATACCTTTGATTGGTCTACTTACGATGTTGCACTATTCGGTGACGATTTCGGTGCGTCGGGCACGGGCATCGAATGGCTAGAAAAACTTTCCGCCAGCGCCAATTTCCCTGCGACGATTTCGATCGTTGCGAAAAGCGACGCACAGATAACGAGCAAAGCGCTCAAACTCGGAGCGCACGACGTTTTGACAAAACAGCCACTAGACGTTTTGCGGCGCATTCGACGTAGCATTCGCTCGATCGCGGCGTCGTTACGGCCACTCAACAGTAGCCTTAATCGGCGACAACAGGCAAGATCGGGTAACGCGGAGCGTGACCCGCGTGGCATTGTTTCTAGATATTGTAGGAGGACAGATGATTCATTTCTCATCAGACCGGATGGCGCAGGGCGAGGTACGCTGTGGATCTCATTCTCATTACACATACCCGCCAAATAATTGTTATTCAGCCTTATGAGTACTTCTCGCATAGCTGTCATCCCCGGCGACGGCATCGGCAAGGAAGTCGTTCCAGAAGGGATACGGGTACTGGAGGCGGTTGCGACGCGTTTCGATATTTCCTTAGCGTTCGATTGGTTCGATTTTTCCAGCTGTGACTACTACGCAAAGCACGGGCAGATGCTGCCCGACAATTGGTTTGAGCTACTAAGCGACTACGACGCCATTTACTTCGGTGCCGTTGGGTGGCCGGACACCGTGCCAGACCACCTATCCTTATGGGGTTCATTGTTGCTATTTCGACGAGCTTTTGATCAGTACGTTAATTTGCGCCCGGTCCGTTTACTACCTGGGATTAAAAGCCCGCTCGCCGATCGCGAGCCCGGCGAAATCGATTTTCTCGTGGTGAGAGAAAATACCGAAGGCGAATACACGAATGTCGGCGGGCGTCTTTTTGAAGGGACAGAACGCGAGGTCGTGATTCAGGAAACAATTATGACGCGTATCGGGGTCGATCGAATTCTCAAGTACGCGTTTGAAATCGCGAAGCGTCGGCCGGCCCGACATTTAACCTCTGCGACGAAGTCGAATGGCCTGTTCATTAGCATGCCGTACTGGGATGAGCGCGTCGCTGAGATGGCGGCAAATTATCCTGAGGTTACTGTCGACAAGTATCATATTGACATTTTAAGCGCGAACTTCGTTTTACATCCTGATTGGTTCGACGTCGTCGTTGCGAGTAATCTGTTTGGCGATATTCTCTCCGACCTCGGCCCCGCTTGTACTGGCACGATTGGTGTCGCACCGTCGGCTAATATCAATCCTGAAAGGATTCATCCGAGTTTGTTTGAGCCGGTGCATGGATCCGCCCCAGATATCGCCGGAAAAGGCATCGCAAATCCCATCGGACAAATATGGTGCGGTGGCCTAATGTTGGAACATCTAGGTTATCCAGAAGCTGGAGCGGCCGTGTTATCGACAATCGAAGAGATTCTGACAGTCGGACCACGAGAGGCGCCTCTGACCGCAGATATCGGTGGCACGGCGACCACCGCCGACCTCGGGCGAACGATTGCCGATGCGATTTAATAGCGTTTTGGCTGAGTCAGGTCTGAATCTCTACAGCGACTGGGACGGCAGGTAATCAATTCATTGGACGACTGCACCCGCAAAACGATTTCAGAGGACCACGAGAGCGCGGGTAATAAATTTGCCAACAGTCTGGTTGTCGTCGATTTCGAAACGACGGGGATGTCCCCCGATCAGGGCGATCGAGCGATAGAGGTGGGTGCGGTCCGCCTTCAGGACGGTAAAATCGTGGAAAGATTCCAACAGCTTATGAACCCTCGTGTGCGAGTTAATTCGTTTATCGAAGGGTATACCGGGATTACAAATTCGATGTTGGCCGCTGCACCGCCGTCTCGGCAAGTAATGGGCGAGTTCCTCGATTTTCTCGGTTCGAGTAATTTGGTCGCGCATAACGCTTCCTTTGATAAGCGTTTTCTTGATGCGGAAGTTGCACGTATTGATAAAAGCTACCGCGGCGAGTTTGCCTGTTCCATGCTCGTCTCTCGGCGCATCTGCGCGAACGCCCCGGATCACAAACTTGCGACGCTCGTGGCGTATAACGAGATCGAGCCGGTCGGAGATTTTCATCGCGCGCTTGCAGACTCTGAGATGACAGCATGCCTGTGGGTTAAGATGCTCAAAGACATTGAACAGCAGTTTTGCATGCAAGGACTGACGTTTGATTTAATGCAGCAGCTCAGTCGAACGCCGAAACGTGCCGCAGATACGCTCTTGCTCAGGGCCGCGGGGAAACCGATCAGAAATTAACATTAGTTTTGCAAGGGGAGTTTTATGCGAGTTACTCAGTTTATTGCAAGTGAGGATGGCGGATCGCGATTCGAAGAGTTAGACATTGCGCTCGACGACCCGCGACAAGGGGCTGACGGTTACGCGTTAATGGCGTCTGCACCGTTTTCGTCTAGCACAGCATGCTTCGTTGAGCTGCCGGCAGGCCTGAACCAAGATTGGCACCAAGCACCTGCGCGTCAGCTAGTCATCCTATTGTCTGGGGTGGTAGAAGTTACAACGACCGATGATGCTGTTCGTCGGTGGGCGGCGGGCGATATGTTTATCGCTGGAGACGTTACCGGGCAAGGACACAAAACACGGACCATCGACGGCCCTGCGACCGTCATATTTTTACCGATCGACGGGAACGGCTTGAGTGCCAATTAAGCCGGATTGGTTAGCGGTTTTCCTCCTTAATTGTGCTTAATTCGTTATGCGTATTCGGCATGGACTT
>CAWLAW010000522.1:0-3032 GCA_963854885.1 Gammaproteobacteria bacterium
GTCATGAACTTCACGCGGATCGCGCTCATTTACCAGCAAACCGTGCTTGTATGGCTCACGCGCATTAGCGATATCGTGATTGCAGCGGCGGCAATGCCAACGTTCATTGTCGAGATCGATTTCGAGATATTCGGTGATTGCAACTCGATGATCAGCCATATCAATTTGCCTCGATGATAAGGTCAAGGTTGGACGAAATTCTCAAGCGCCAGCCGGCCCGCAAGAGGCAGGTAAGGTAGGCGCCACGAATTAGACCTGGGCCTTCAATTGTGCGCCCAGCCGTCAATTCTTTATCGTCATAGGTGGGTATGTCGGCTGCGCCGTCACCGGTTAGGCTCACCGCCGTAGTGCCCGAACTCGGTACTGCGGTATCCGGTTTACCGTCGTCCGGGCTAAGTGTCGATGTCGGAAGCTCGAAGACTGCTTTGAATGTGATTCGCGGGTCGTCGACATTCGCGGCAAAACGACTCGCCTCAGATATCGGCGCGACGACGACAACGCCATCCTTCGCGCCCCACAGGCTCGTGTCGTAACGGCAATCTTCCGGCGCGACCCCCTCGCCGTACATGTCGCGTTCTGCTCTTGAGCGCAGATCGGCAACAATCGTCTGCGGATCCCCGCCATTGAGCGGCGCCTGATATTTGTGGGCGAGGTGACTAAAGCCGATCCCGTAGGCGCTGAACACGGAAGCCAGACGCGGGATGATGATTTTTTTAATCGCTGCCGCTTCCGCAATGCCGGTTATGATCATCGGACCGCCGCCGCCAAACGCGACTAAGCAAGTTGCTTCAGGTTCACGTCCTCCTGCTCTAATTGCGTCGGATAAATTATCCCCAGACGCTTTCTCAAATGCTGCAATTGCACCTATCGCCGCGCCCAATGCGTCGACCCCAAGTGGTTCACCAAGCGTCGTTAGGAGAGCTTGTTCGGCGCGCACTTTGTCGAGTTTTAATTCGCCGCCAAGATAATTATCGCCGTCGAGCACGCCGCACACTAGCAACGCGTCGGTGAGGGTTGCGTCCGTGCCGCCACGCCCGAAACACGCGGGTCCCGGTGATGCGCCGACACTCTCTGGCCCGATATTTATCTGGCCGTCGCGCACCGACATGACGGAACTACCACCTAAACCGAAGCTGTGTTGATTAGGCATTGGCAGCGATGTTTGCAATCCACCAACCTCACCGTAGGGCATCGCTTGCTCGGCTTTGTCGAGGACTAGGGACACATCGGTTGTGGTGCCACCAATGTCCATCGCTAGTACGCATGCATGATCATAAAGACGGGCGTAGGCAATCGTGCCTTCGAGCCCCCCACGCGGACCCGATCCCCAGGTCTTAATCGCGGTGGTTTTCGCGACCCTTGCCGAATCTCCGTCGTTGCGATAAATCAATAACGGTCGATGTAAGTGGTTGTCTTTGCAGATCGTTTCCGCGCCATAGAGAAAATGTTCCATGCCGGGGTGCAGGTAGGAATTAACCACTGCGGTGACCGTACGTCGCGCGTCGTTCGCATCTTCAACTAGCTCGGAGGAGATCAAAAACGGTATCGCACCGAGTAAGTGGCGTGGATAACGTTCCAACAGCTCGTCTTTCACGCGCTGCTCAGATTCCTTCGAGCGCAACGCAACGATCATCCGCAATGCACCATTCGAGAGCATTGTGTTTATAATCTTGGTTAGTTCGTCGCCATCGATGTCGCCGTTGCTGGATACGGTGATCCCGGATGGGGTGTGTGGCACCATCGCCTGCCACAGCTCATTGTCACGCAATTGTGCTTGAGCGCCATACAAATTCTCTTCTTCGCCACTTTCAACCAGAACGGCGACGGGGGTGCCCTTGTGCTCTACGACGGCATTGGTTCCGGCGGTCGTCGAGTACCTAAGGCACTCTATTTCCCGGATCAGCCTGCCGAGATCTTCTTCGCCATAGAGTTCGCGCGACCCGCGGGTCAGCACGTCGATAAAGCACTGCGTTAGATCGTGCGCCGTGGTTGGTGATTTCGCATGCACGACGCGCGCGCCGTCACTAATGCAGACGTCGGTAAACGTACCGCCATTGTCAATATTTACAAGGATGCCCATGTTATTAGCGACCCTCCCGGGCCTTCGTCGAAAGTTGAAATTTGCAAATGGCAGAGTCTTCTGCGTGCCGGTTGGCGGCGATCCGGACGCAAACCCGGCGCGACGGGCGATTGCCCGGCATTAGACTCGTAAATTGTAACCAGGCCCAAGCAACTAGCTATTTGCCAATCATTGTCGCTACGCAAGCCCACCAATACCGAGTTTATGCGCCAAGCCAATGCGCGCATTGTCCACCGGTCGCTGTTCAGCAAAAGCCGCGCTATTCAGTGATATCTTCGAATAACACGCTCGACAAGTATCGCTCACCCCCGTCCGGCAGAATTACCACGATCGTCTTTCCTGCCATCGCCGGATCTTCCGCTAGACGGGCCGCAGCAAGCCCCGCCGCACCGCAAGATATGCCGCACAATATCCCTTCCTCGGTGGCCAAACGACGCGCGAACGCCACCGCGTCTTCATTAGAAACCTGCGCCACTTCGTCAACTAGAGACAGATCAAGATTATCCGGAATAAATCCTGCACCAATCCCCTGGATCTTGTGCGGGCCAGGTTTTAAATCCTCGCCGGCCAGCGCCTGTGTGATGATCGGGCTTGCTGTCGGTTCGACTGCAACCACGTGAACGTTTTTGCCTTGCGCGCGTTTCAAATAGCGTGCAACCCCGGTTAAGGTCCCGCCGGTCCCGACCCCAGCGACGAATGCATCAACGCTACCGTCGGTATCCGTCCAAATTTCCGGGCCGGTGGTTTTTTCATGAATCGCGGGATTTGATGGGTTCTTGAATTGCTGGGGGAGGTAGTAGCGTACGCTATCGGTCCCAGCTATTTCTTCGGCTTTCGCTATCGCTCCCGGCATACCTTTCGCCCCTTCAGTGAGAACGAGATTCGCCCCAAAAGCTTTTAATACCTTGCGTCGTTCAATGCTCATCGTCTCCGGCATTGTCAAGGTTAATTT
>CAWLAW010000523.1:0-3030 GCA_963854885.1 Gammaproteobacteria bacterium
GCCCAATGGTGGCCACTACGACGGTATCGTCGGCACTATGTCTGGCATCGAAGTGGCACGGACGATGAACGATAATGGCGTCGAGTTGGATCATCCCTTCGACGTGATCGTCTGGTCAAACGAGGAGGGCGGCAAAATCGGTAGTCGCTCTTACCGCGGAGCGATCGGCGCGGACGAAATGGCATTGCAGAGCCTTGGCGATAAAACGCTTGGTGATGGCATTGCCTATTTGGGCGGTGATCCCAACCGGCTGTCTGAGAGTCAACGGCAGGCCGGCGACGTTGCAGCGCTCATCGAGCTCCACATTGAGCAAGGCGCCATTCTTGATCGGGAAGGTGTAACGATCGGAGTCGTTGAAGGCATCGTTGGCATCAAACGATGGAACATCACGGTGGAGGGATTCGCAAACCACGCCGGCACCACGCCAATGGACCAAAGGCAGGACGCAATGCTCGCGGCGGCCAGGCTAACCATCGCAGTTAACGAGACCATCACGGGTACGCCGGGTAAGCAGGTTGGCACGGTTGGACGAATGCAGCTATTTCCGGGCGCTCCAAATGTCATACCGGGAAAAGTTGTGATGAGTCTCGAGATTCGTGATTTGCGGATGGAGAAGGTAAGTCTTCTTTTCGAGCAGATTGAAGCTGCGGCGCAACAGATTGCAATGAAAAGCGATACATCAATATCGTTCAAACAATACTATGAGTCGCCCGCCGCGATCACTGATGAACGATTTAAGACGACGGTTGAGGACTCAGCGAATACGCTTGGCCTTACTTCAATGCACATGCCCAGCGGCGCGGGACACGACACACAAAGCCTGCAAGGATTGGCGCCACTCGGCATGATCTTCGTGCCGAGTGTTAAAGGTGTCAGCCATGCGCCATCTGAATTCACAAGTGCGCAAGACATTACTAATGGTGCCAACGTATTGTTGCTGACGATTATTGATCTCGATAAGCAACTTCGCTAAATAACCTTCATCAATCTGATTTAGCGCGCAATCCAAAGTTGTCAAATGAAGATAGGGAATTTTCACGTCAATGAAAAACATCATTGGAGATCATCAAGCATTTTTTTCGCTTCAGCACACACGTCTGAACGATCTTCAAATTAATATCTCGGGATGTGAGCTGAGTCACCTCGCCTACAGAACAAAAACCTACGACGAGTACTTAAGGACGAGAGACGAAATAGAGCAACATTGCACATCCAGCATTGAAAACGTTTGGAATGGACGCCCTATGTCCATTATGCAACTTAAAGAGCCGTTGGCTTTGAGCGCGGAATTCGATGTACGTGTGATTGAGTTAATACCCCCGGTGCGGACTGGAGTCCGGTTAGTTAGGCGATCCAGTTGGCGATAGCTCATTTTTTGCTGAGGCTATGCATAAATTACGTGCTCGTCATGGCGAGCGTAGCGACGCAATCCATAGAAATAAACGAAGCATGGGTTGCGCCGCTACGCTCGCAATGACGCAGTTAGTGCTTTCAAACTGCCTCGGCTGGTAGCGGGCCCTCAATAGGGGTAAAGCGCCAAAGATTAAGAGGCCGTGATTCCTCCGCTAACAGTCTTTTAATTCGACCAGTGACATTGCGACTCAAAATGGGGATACTGCGCCGCCCATTTAACTGAGTAAAACCATGTTCCGCAATGTCCGCTTCTACCGATTTGATAGCGGTTGGCCAAAAACCGAAGATGAATCGTCTCAACTGTTGACGCAAAGTGCCTTCGAGCCCTGCGGCCCGCTGACGCTACGTAGTTCTGGCTGGGTTCCGCCATGCCCAGATGCGTGCGAGGCTTTGAACCGACGTGTCAACGGAGCAGATCTTCTCAGGCTCCGCAGCCAGTCCCGGGTACTGCCGGCATCGGCTATTAATGAGGAGTTGGAGATTCGAATTGAGGAGTTTCGGGAGCGCATGTCGGAACCGCCTCCGCCACGAGAGAAGCGCAGAATGAAATCCGAGGCGCGCGATGAGTTGATGCCCAAAGCGCTGCTCAAGTCGGATCGAATTTTTGGTTTTGTCGACCCGAAAGAAAAATTCATTGCGATCGACGCCGCGCAGTCGTCGGTTGCTGAACGGTTCCTCCGCAGACTGGGTGCGGCAGTCACGCTCGCGAACCTGCGACCCCTGCAGTTTCAGAAGCCACTGGGTGATCTTCTGGGCAAGATTTTCCTGGAAGATGGACCGCAACAATTTTTCGCGGGACGGGAATGTCGTATGCAGGACAGAGCAGACTATGGTGCGAAAGTTCGCTGGAATAACTTCGATCTGACTGAGCCGTCGATCCGGACCCACGTTTCCGACGGTATGCGATTGACTCACTTAGAGATTGTTTACGACAACATACTCACTTGTGTAATGGATGAAGACGGAATCATCTCGAAACTGCGATTTGTTGGTATGGAAGAAGATAGCAGCGATGCTCTCGACCCCATCTCACGACAAGATGCTGAATTCGTCGTACTGTCAGGCTCGTTGCGCAAATTAATCGCGGATCTCGGTAAGTCTCTCGGAGGTCTGGTCTAGATAGTTTCGAAAAAAGGGGCCAGGTCTATTTATCGTAAATAGACCTGGCCCCAGTTATGCTAGCGGCCTCTAACGTTCCCCAAACTCCCCTAATCCGAGGGACCGTTTTGGAGAAAAGCGAAAACTTTCAGAATCGCCAACTTAAATCGCACCGCAGACATTGCGGTAATATTGGGGAAGCAATTGACTCGCAAACGAAACTGGATATTTGTCGAAGTCTCGTGAGTACGGTCCATAACTAGAATAGATCATGGGAGAACTCGAAATGTCACAAGCGAGCCGATTTAGGTCAATCGTCGTCACAATATTCACCGTGCTGGAATTGATCGCAACCGTAGAGTCAGTGGCGCAACACAATAATCCGTATCGCGCTTATTACGGTTGGGCAAAACTGCCGGAGGGTCGGGTTCAAGGTGTGGTCGCCGGTATCTACGCAGATCCTGATGGCAAACATATGTGGTTGATGGATCGATGTGGTGGAAACAACTGCGCGGGTGT
>CAWLAW010000524.1:0-3029 GCA_963854885.1 Gammaproteobacteria bacterium
GGCGAGGCTATCTTTCACTATGATGGATTGGACCCGTATACAAAGCGCGAGTTGTTTTGCGTTGCGGCGCGGCAGCGAACAGATGCTGAGTTACTACTATCGGTAGGCGAATTGGGCGAGAATCCAGTCTAGGTAAAAATTCCACGACAGGAGCGACTTAGATGAATCAAGCAACAACTTCCGATGGTGCGCCCGACTACGACGCGATTGTTATCGGCGCGGGAATTACCGGAATGTATTCAATCTATCGCCTGCGCGAGATGGGCATGACGGCGTTGTGCTTTGAAGCGGGGAGCGGCGTTGGTGGCACGTGGTATTGGAATCGATACCCCGGCGCGCGCTTCGATTCCGAAAGCCACAGCTACGGATTTTCATTTTCCGAAGAATTGCTCCAGGAATGGAATTGGACTGAAAAATTCTCGCCGCAGCCGGAGACCTTGCGCTATCTAAATTTTGTCGCGGATAAATTCGACTTACGCCGCGATATGCGTTTCAACCAACGTGTCGCGACCGCACACTACAACGAGTCTGATTCCTTGTGGTATGTAGAAACCGAAGACGGCACTCGAGCTAGCGCACGTTATGTGATCACTGGGGTTGGTGGACTTTCGGCACCGTTCTATCCGGACTTTAAAGACGCAGATAAATTCCAGGGTGACTCCTGGCACACCTCCACGTGGCCGCATCACGAGGTTGATCTCAGTGACAAACGGGTTGGGGTGATTGGCACGGGCGCTACTGCGGTGCAAATGATTACCGAGATTGCGAAAAACGTCGGTGACTTAACGGTATTCCAGCGCACCGCCAACTATTGCAAACCCCTGCACAACGGACCCATTGACGACGAACTCCAGAAAGAGATCAAGGCAAACTATCAGGAAACATTTGAAAAATGTCGAAATTCTTTCGGTGGCTTCATCCACGATTTTATGCAGACCTCCGCGTTGGATGCCAGCGAAGAAGAGCGTAATGCATTTTTCGAAAAATCCTGGAACGAACCAGGTTTCGGATTCTGGTTGGGGAGTTACAGCGACATATTGACTAGCCATGAGGCGAACGAGTTTGTGGCGAAGTTTGTACGCAAGAAAATTCGCGAACAGATTAATGATCCAGCTGTCGCTGACATGCTCGTTCCAACGGATCATCTGTTTGGCACGAAACGCGTGCCGCTCGAAAGCGGCTACTTTGAAGCGTATAACCGCGACAACGTTCATCTCATCGATGTGAAGAAATCACCGATTGAGTGTTTTACTGAAAAAGGGATTAAAACCGCTGACGCGGAATTCGAATTCGACGTCATCATTTACGCCACCGGTTTCGACGCCGTAACGGGCACCTTGAACCGCATCGATATCCGCGGCAAAGACAACTTAGCGCTTAAGGATAAATGGGCCAACGGTCCGAGCACTCAGCTCGGCATGTTGTCGGTGGGATTTCCGAATTTGTTTATGGTTGGCGGACCGCACAACGCGTCTAGCTTCTGCAACGTCCCGCGATGCCTAGAGCAAAATGTCGAGTGGATAACGGATTGCATTGGCTATCTAGGTGAACACGAACACTCACAAATGGAAGCGACCCCAGCTGCAGAAGCCGAGTGGACGCAGCATGTCCTAGATTCTGCGGATGCGACCTTGTTTCCAGAAACCGACTCATGGTTTATGGGTGCGAACATACCGGGCAAGAAACGCGTGTTCCTGAATTATGTCGGCGGGGCACAGAACTTTCGAGCGAAGTGCGATGAGGTTGCTGAGAAGGGGTACGAGGGATTTGAATTGAGTTGACGGTGACTCACGCCTGGCCCAACGTCGGCCCCAGTTATCGAACGGTCGAAACCGGGTAACAAGCTAAATGGCGATAGACACAATGCTCACGAAATCCTCGTGTACCTCGACGTCTTGCCCGATAGAAACAAAGCCCGTAAACGGCGCGGCAAGGATGACCGTAGCGACGTATTCCCCTGCGCCGCGGATCGCCGCGATCTTTGCTCGAATCTGCCCTGAGTTTTTGTGCATCAAGGTAACTTCGTCGCCAATTTCGATAAGCGCGCCAGGTTTACGGTCCACGTAACCATCACCATCATTGTGAAACAGGATGTCGCCTTCTCGCTTTACCAATCCTTCAATCTGAATCATTATTGTTAACCCCAATAACGCAGAGAAACCCGCTAACGAGTTAGCTTCCCGCGTTTTTTGGATCTGCGCCAATCGGGCACCGAATGGCGTCCTCCATTATCTTAAGTTCTCGCCGGTACTCCTCTGTAGGCTAGGGAACGGAAGCGAAGTTGGATGTGCTAAAACGCACAAAGAACCGAAATTAGCATCGGTTCGATTGTCATTTTACGCCGAGACGGCCTCCTCAGTGCTTAGTTGCCATTAGATATCGATGATGATTGAAGTAATCAAAAGGCCTTGAATTATCATTTCCCGGATTGCCCGGTTCAGCGCCTGTAGAGCAAGTTTATCTCGCCCCGAGGACCAACCGTAACGCGAAATAAATGATGTGCTAGATTACACATCAACCGCACCGTTGAGAATTACCTGGTGAGGAATTGTTCCGAATCTAGGTCGTGTTTAATGGGGTAAGAAATTGTCTGCGCTAAAACCCAGGATGCGGAACTAAACCTAACGGCTGAATTGGGTTGCGCTAATTTGTGGCCACCGAAGACTTTATAATACTTTCAAGGCACCGTGCCCACATTACGGAGTCCAGAATTGCGTCGTGTTACAAAATGAATCGTGCGACTGGGAGTTATTTGAGTATTTCGCGAGGCGCCTTTCGCCAAGGGCCCTGTTAAATGGGCCGTTCAACGTGTCTTGATGGGCGAAAATCATGAAGTGCGGTGAATGTAAGCACCACAACCCCGCGCAATCGAAGTTCTGTAACAACTGCGGGGCGCTCTTACCTCAGCCCGATGGGCTTGCAGGACTCATCGGAGAGCGCTGCTATCCAACGATCTTATTCTCAGATCTTTCCGGATACACCGCCATGAGCGAGCAATTCGATCCCGAAGATATTCAAAAAATTATGGG
>CAWLAW010000525.1:0-3022 GCA_963854885.1 Gammaproteobacteria bacterium
CCACAAACGAATAGAGATCCGGTTTGACGGTTTACCAATGTGCCGCGTCGAACCGCTGCATTGCCAACGATCGCGCTGCAACATTAAACCTCAGTAGAAGTCGATAGCGAGGAAATACCGGATCAACGCATCACTACTGTTCGCTAAGCGGTGTTGGACAGGTCCCCCAAGACTTTGCCACAGCGACGGCGTCGCCAAATCCTACCGCACAATTCGAATCGATATCTTCGGCAGCACTGCTTGCGCAATTTGCGTCGCCTCCCCATGCGTCTGCGACGAGTCTGAGATCGAGACTGTCTACAACCCGATCGCAATTGAGATCGCTAGCGCAGCTTGGCGCGGGATCGAAACGAATATTGTCAAAACAACCTTTTACAATAGGGCCCCGGTTATCGTTCTGCACGAACACCCCGATCCCGATGTTTCCGGTCGTATAGAGTCCGTTTTCTGCGCGTAGTTGCGGTGATTCCGGCTTAGGCTGCGAGCGCGGCCACACGTTCAATGAAAGTTGCGACCCAATTGCGCAGAATTCCGCACGGTAATGTTCCCCTTGTTCAAACGTAGTGTCGAGATTGTCCGCGAGAAGTTCTAACCGTCTGTAAAGTGAAATTCTACCGAGCGACGGGCCCAGCATGGCCTTGTAACCGCCATGCTTACAATCTGCTCGCAGTCCGATGACAAAATGCGTATTCCAAGTCCCTGCTTCCTCCGTCCCTGCTTGAAAATCGACTGTTACGCAGCCGTTTGCATAAACGGATTGCTCGCCGGTCTTGGTCCATTCTGCAGCGATAGTCAGCGGCGGCGGCGGCGGCGCTTTTAGCGGTTCACTCATACTCAAGCAGTAACGACCGTCGCTCGGATCCCATACCGGGGTTTTGCGATCCCCCCAGTCGCCGCACCTGATCCAGCCGTCATCGTCACGATCATCAAAGTCGTCGATCAGACAAGCCGCCATTAGCGTATGCGTGAAGCCAAGTAAAAGTACCACGGCGATTGTGCGCAATATCATCATGCTTTGAGTGTAAGCGCTGAATAACGATTGCTCAATGCGGACCCGTAACGCCCGGCTTGAACTACCTTGCCTTACGCCAAGCGCCACTCTATATTCGATTCTCACCGCACGTTCTTGACACGCTAATCGACTATTAGTTAGCGCAACCCACCCAGGAAATCTTACCCAAGGACCCACGAATGCAATCGAGACATCAGCCGCTCATCGCCCTGCTATTGATGTCCTTATTGTGGGGATATGCGTGGACCGGAATAAAGATCGGCCTGCAGGATTGTGAACCGTTTACGTTTGTCGCGTTGCGTATGTCGATTGCGGCGATTTGTTTGTTGATCGCATTACCACTTACAGGACGGCCCTTGCTGCCAACGCGCGTCCCAGAACTCGTTAAGCTAGGACTAGTACAAACCACTGGACTTATGATGCTCTCGACGTGGGCGGTAGCTGAGGGCGAACCAGGGCGCGTCGCCTTTCTCGTCTACACCATGCCGTTTTTCACCCTAGCTATGGCGTGGCCGTTATTAGGCGAGCGAATTCGTGGTCTCCAATGGGTCGCTTGCGGGCTCGCCGCCGGCGGATTAATTATCGTCGTTCAGCCGTGGAATATGCAGCACGGCTTGCTTGGTAATTCGCTAGCCGTCGGCGCCGGGTTAACCTGGGCAGTGAGTGCGATCATGGTGAAACAATTGCAAAACCGCGGCGCGATGGATCTTATTTCGATGACCGCATGGCAGATGATCTTCGGCTGCATCCCACTGCTGCTGCTTGCTTGGTACATACCCGAAGCACCGATCAATTGGAGTCCACGATTTATCGTCGTTCTATTCGCCGTTTCTATTGTCACAAGTGGCCTAGGCTGGCTATTGTGGCTGTACGTGTTGAACGAGCTGCCGGCCGGGATGGCGAGCATGGGTACGCTCGCCGCACCAGTTGTCGCCATGCTGTCATCGATATTTCACACTGGCGAAGAACCGAGCGCGGCCGAACTCAGCGGTATGGTTTTAATTACTGGAGCGCTGCTCGTGTTGACTCTGAAAGCCTTGGGCGAACATCGAAAATTAGCCAGCGCCACCGCACAAGGCGAAGGCGCATAGCTAACAGCAATTACTTCTTTTTACTAACCCGCTTCTTAGCAGTCGATTTCCGCTTCGGTTTGACTGCGTTAAAGAGTCGATCCTTCGGATATTCGGCCCCGGCGACGTGTTGCAGCGTCGCCAGACGTACCATTTGGTAGGTGCGGATCCGAAACGCCGGGTCGCACGACATTCGCACATAGAGATCGCGCGGCGGCACGCCATAATCTTCTTCCAGCCATTCCATCAGATTCGCCGTTGCATCGTATACCGCATGCTCCATCGGTAGATTAATGCCCACCGCAACCACGCTATCTGGTTTATCGATGCGCACACAGGGTAAGCGTTTGTTCTTCACGACAGTGCAGGATAACTGCACGGTCGAACGCGTCTCGTCCGCGATCCCAGTAAACTCGGTATCGCCTTGGCCGCCATGCACATCGCCGATATACAAAAGACCACCATCGTTGTAAGAATTAATGTAAATCGTGTGCCCGGCACAAATATCGCGACAATCGATGTTGCCGCCAAACGCGCCTTGGCCGAGCACGGAGGTAAACACTTCTCGCTCGGGTGCGGTGGCTAACGTGCCGATAAAAGGTTCTAACGGCCAACTCAAGGTATCCGAATATTTCGCCGTTCCGTCGCGCGTAAATCCGCTCGGCCCTGGAATATGCTCGATGACGTGTACATATCCTTCGGCGCAATCTTTATAACGCAATGAGTCTCCGAGCGGTCCCATTTTTGGCAACACGCCAGAAAACCCGTAGCGCCAAGGATCAACCCAATCGATGTGCACTGCCAGCACGTCGCCCGCTTTACAGCCTTCTACGTAGATCGGTCCAACCACAGGGTTAAAATTTCCTGGCGTCGCTTTCGCTAAATTTGCGAAATGCTTTCCAGCAAACCCCTGGACTTTGGGCTTGTCACTATCGTCGTC
>CAWLAW010000526.1:0-3018 GCA_963854885.1 Gammaproteobacteria bacterium
ATCTTATTTCAAGCAATTGAGCATGGCCTGCTAGGAAGACCCGATATGCAGATCGCTGGAAACGGTTCGAGCGCGACTAATCTTCACTGGTATCAAGATCACTCAGATGGCTTGCTACCGCAGGCGTTAGTGATCTCGGTCCCACTAATGGCATATCGATTACTCATGCTTGTCTGGGCTCTGTGGTTAGCGTTCGCCCTACTGCGTTGGTTGCGCTGGGCTTGGACCTGCTTTTCCACAGACGGTTTGTGGCGTGGATTTAGATTCTTCAAGCGCCGAGGCGCGCCTGAACCGGGTTAACTTATTGCACGATGTCACGTGGGTCTTTGCCGTCCCCGGATGTCTTGGCGCCACTGATTCGTGAGGCGATTCTCCATACAACGTCCGACCATTCACTACGCTTGGATTATTGCCGCCACGGCGATGATCGTGGTCCTCGGCGCCGTCGGCTTGGCGCGTTTCGCCTTTGCCGTGGTGTTACCGGCGATGACCGCAGATCTAAGTCTCAGCTATCGAGAACAAGGCATACTCGGCGGCAGTTATTTTCTCGGTTACTTCGTCGTCGTTGTTCTTATGACGTGGTTCGGACAACGTTTGGGCCCGAAACGCATGTGCACAAGCGGACTGGCGGTCGTCTCGGCGGGACTTTTAGGAATGGTCATAGGGCCGAACTTCGCGACATTAAGTGCGAGTTATTTCGTCGTCGGTTTAGGCAGTGGTAGCGCCTTCATTGGCGCAATGTCGCTTCCCGCATTGTGGTTTCACCCATCACACCGGGCGCGCGGCGCAGGCATTGTCGCTGCGGGTGCCGGGGTCGGTATCTTGGTGTCAGGACTATTTGTCCCGCATGTCCCCGCTGCGTTTAAGCTAGCGGATTGGCAGCTTATTTGGCTGACTTTTGCGGTGGTAACAGCACTTTTCTGTGGTCTTGCGCTACTCGTGCTGCGAGATCGACCCGCAGAACTTGGATGCACACCGTACGGCGAGGCCTTGAAACAGCATCACCCGGGCGCCGATAGCGGAATTCAGCAAGGCGCGACACGGGGAAATTGGCGATTCCTGGTTCATCTTGGCACGATCTACGCCCTGTTCGGCGCCACCGCACTCACCTTTGCCACGTTCATTGTCACAACAATGGTCGATAGCTTTTCGATACCCCCCTCAACCGCCGGGTTATTGTGGGCAGGAGTTGGGGGGATCAGTATTTTCTCTGGCTTCCTGTTCGGCAAAATCTCCGACCGCTTCGGCCATCGGGTTGGTATGGTCTGCGCCTTGAGCGTTCAGGCAATCGCTTACACCTTGCTCGCTGGCGGGACCGGCATAACGGGGCTGTACATCTCAATCACGCTGTTCGGTCTATCTGCATGGAGCATGCCTACCATCGTGGCGGCCGCAACCGGTGACTATCTAGGTGCAGAACGCGCAGCAGCAGGGTTCGCTGCGTTAACTTTAATGTTCTCTGTCGGACAGGTAATTGGACCAGCCGGCGCGGGTCTCCTTGCGGACTCTACGGGCAGCTTTAAGTTTGCTTACGCCATTGCCGCCAGTTTGAATGTGTTGGCTGTATTACTGTGTTTTTTTCTGCGCCCACCGCCCCAAGTTCCCTGATTAAACGGGACGAACGGCCAACACGCGATAATCTACTTCACCGCAGGTTGAATCTCCTCGCAGACGATGTCGATAAATTCTTGATATTGCGCCGGCGTGTCATAGTTCTGGGTATGCACGAGAGCCGTCGCCCCAGCGTCCCGATAAGCCTGTGCCAATTCAATTGACTCGCTGAGGTTCTCCAAAGGTAAAGTTTTCATCGCCACGACGGCCAACGGATCGCGACCGGCATCCGCAGCTTGGCGATTGAAATCAGCAACCAACGGTTTTAAATCACTCGGTGCAATACTCACAGGCATCCAGCCATCGCCTCGTTTTACCGCACGCGGAATTGCGATCTGAGGGCCACCGCCAATTAGAAACGGCGGGCGCTTTGGTTGCGGCATTAGCACAAGCGCCTGGCCGTTACATTCGACTGTGTCATCGCTAAACGCTTTGTGCAGCAGATCGAGAAGTTCGTCTGTGAGCTTACCGCGTCGAGATTTATCAACGCCGAGCGCTTTAAACTCTTCCGTCAAATATCCAGGACCAACGCCAAACGTCATGCGGTTGCCCGACAACACCTGAATACTTTGTAACCATTTAGCCGTTGGCAGCGGCGGCCGGTAGGGCCCGATAATCACCGCCGATCCAAACTCGATGCGAGACGTCACCGCGCCCAAAAAAGTCATCGCCGCGTACGGATCGATGATCTGTCCCATTGCCTCCGAAATACCATATTCGTTATGCCACTCGCCCTGCGGAAACCCGATATGGTCGTTGACCCAAACCGAATCCAAGCTCGACTCATCGGCGATCCGTGCACACGCCAGTAAATTTTCGCGTGTCGCGTATGCTCCCCAGTTTCGGTAGTTCACCCCGATCTTCATCTGCATCAACTCCAATAGTTGGTATACGTTTAAATTAATATTTCGCTTTTCTTATAAGCGATTATTCAATGCCCGCTCAATTGTCGCGCGCGTAGCTAATCATCGACAAAAACCGAATGGGCAATTCGCACAGTTCGTCCGGGCCATGCGCGACATCAGAATCGAAAAATAATGAGTCTCCTGGTTTCAGCAAATACGTTTCGGACCCGTATCGATACGACAAGCGTCCTTCGAGCAGGTAAATAAACTCAAGTCCCGGGTGCTGAAAAATTGGAAACACATCCGATTTTTCCGTTAATGAAATAAGATACGGCTCGAGCATTACCTCGCCATGTGGCATATGCCCAAGAAGCTCGTATTGATGCCCTGCTCGCGTGCCGCGGCGTTCGATCTTTAAACCGTTGCCAGCTTCTACAAAAGTTGCATTGCCCGTTTCTTCGAAACCACGAAATAAAGCCGTAACAGGAACATTTAACGCGACCGATATTGATCGCAGGGTCGACAATGACGGCGACGTACTCCCGTTTTCAATCTTCGACAG
>CAWLAW010000527.1:0-3015 GCA_963854885.1 Gammaproteobacteria bacterium
TCAAGTAGTTAGTATCAATCGCGAAAAGACCTCGGCGCGGCGCGCAGAAATTCGTGCCGAGCGCATAGCCAAAGCGGTACCAGTGTCGCAATGGATGGAGACACAAAAGGCACGCATCGAAAACTACGATTTGCCCGATGTTGCGCTTGAAATTTATCGCGACGTGAGCTCCCACTCGATTAAGTGGATGAACGAGTTCCGCGAATTTTGGGGCGTGGACGATGATTTCACCTTTCAAATAGACAGTATTCGTGACGTAAATCCAATCGCTATGCGATCCGGTGTATCACGCGTTGCCGACGATCCCTTGGAGTTTTAGAAATGAGTGGACAAATAGTTGAACTTGACGAGGCGACCCTCGGGCAAATGATCGACGGCGAGCTACCGTTTGATGATGTTCACCACGTCCAGTCATCGTATAAAGACCCGAAGCGTTTCGATACCTACATAAAAGTGTTGCAGTCGAGGGTGGAGTGGAATGATCCGATCGTCCTACCGTTGGGACCTTATCTATCCATTGTGAAAAATAACGAAGGTATCTACGCGGTAAAATGCGTCTGCAGTCAGGAATTCGGCGATTATCGGAACAACTGGAAGCTCAGCGCGTTGATCAACGTCCGGGACGACGAGCAAAGTATGCAAGAAATTTGGCCGGGGCCGCGTTGCCCAGATCCGGAGAAAAACGAGGTGCGGGAATTTATCTGTCCCGGCTGTGGGATCCAACTTGAAGTGGATGCTGTGCCGCCAGGTTATCCCATCCTCGCCAACTTCACGCCTAATCTAGAAGCGTTTTACCAGGACTGGCTGGGCCGCGACTTACCTTAATTTTTTATTTCGCTAAATGAGGCGCCTGGTGTGCGCCTCATTCTAGACGTGTCCGCAAAGCGCACCGAGCTATTGATTATTCCAAGCAAATACGTCGTCGTGGATCTCAGTCCTTCGACCGTCGAGCTCTCGACTCGCCTACTGAATTTGAGGATACATCGTTGAATAGCGATCGCTTTGGCATCGAGGGAAAGGTAGCGCTCATCACCGGCGGCTCGCGTGGCATTGGATTGATGATCGCGCGTGGCTTTGTCGAAGCCGGCGCGCGAGTTTATATTTGCGCGCGAAACGCGCAGCGATGTGACGCTGCGGCAACTGATCTTAGTCAGTACGGAGATTGTTTTTCCCTACCCGCCGATCTGTCAACAACAGATGAAGTATCACGTGTTGCCGCAATCCTCTCGGATAAAGAATCAAAGCTACATGTTCTGATTAATAACGCCGGTACTGCTTGGGGAGAGCGGATCGATAATTTCCCGGAAAAGGGCTGGGACAAAGTCGTCGATCTCAATCTGAAATCGCCTTTCTTTCTGCTCCAGAAGTTACTCCCCATCTTAGAAACGGCTGCAACGAAAGACGATCCGGCACGTGTGATCAATCTCGGCTCAGTTGATGGGATGCATACGCCGCTTTACGACAGCTACTCTTACGCGGCGGCGAAAGCCGGGATTCACCACTTGACTCGGATGTTGGCGGCACGGCTTGCGAAGCGCAATATCAACGTGAGCGCCATTGTGCCGGGCTACTTCGATACGGATATGACCCAACCGTTAATCGATGCCTACGGACTTGAAACATTGATGTCGATAGTACCGCTAAATAGGATCGGCGCGGATGCGGACATTGCTGGGGTCGCTATCTTTTTAGCGTCTCGCGCGTCACGCTATATGACCGGAATCACGCTACCGGTGGACGGCGGCATTACCGGCGGGTGTTAACGCAGTTTTCGAATACATCCGGCGGGACAAGTTCAATTGATAGTTAACCAACAATGCCGCGAGCACGGGTCTACGACAAAAGACTGAAACGAGCGAATGTTTCTAAATCGCGTCCGCAATCATCCCGTCGTTAAGTAGTCCGTCTGTTCTGCGGGCAGCAGCTTCACAATCGTCAATGCTCGTCATGACGCGCCAACGCAAATTCAGCGACGGTTCCTCGCCATCGAAATGTCCGAGTACGGCTTGAGACAGGGCGCTACACGATTCCATCATTTGTGCTTCGGCCTGTAGTAGCGAGGGATCTGCGCCTTCGAGCGAATCAAGCGATGGATAACGATCGAAAATCTCGTTCGCAACCCGCGATTGGTATAAAAATATCCGTTTCGATCGTGGCATTTTTTCGGCAACAGGCGCTACCTGTCGGGCTTCGATATCGCTTGCAACGCGTACCGAAGTACACCCAGCCATAGCAAAAACGACGAACAACGGTGCAATCATTCTCCTCATATTTTTAATCTTCATAATCGCTTGCCTCCGCATTACTGCTTCGCAGTATCTTGGACAGCGACATCCTCTCGCTGTTCATTGCCCCTCATGAATCCACCATATCGAGGCGGCACTTTGCTTAGCGTGAGCTTACTCACACTCAGGGTAAATCTTGGTTAAATCGAACCCACTTTGTTAACAATCGCAACAGCTATTGCGCAATACGAGGAACCGGAAGTTTTTCTAAATAGTTACCAAGTCTAGTCTTTTAGGGTGTTTATACCGACGGATTGATGGCCGCTGTCGCTGTTGATTTACTGCGTAAAACGCGTTGCCTAGCGGCTGCGTATAAATTGGTATTTGGAACCTTCGATCCATTTATTGTTCACTTTCACCGGGCGATCGCTCGGTGGTCCCCAGGATGATGTAAAATCAATGAAAGTCACTGTCGCAATGCTCACCGATATTGCCGAAACCTTTTGAACTAACGTTGTATTTTCTTTGTATCGAAGCCGCATTCTCCGAAGCGATCAAAACTCCACGATGAATCGGTCCGTCGCCCGCGGGGAAAACTTCCGCACACCGCGCGCGCCTGTGGTTCATTGCGTGGTGCTCTATTTGGTGATCATGATTAGTGGATGCACCAACCAGGGAGCAGACTTAGAGAGGATCCGTGCGGTGGGCGAATTCCGCGTAGCGCTCGTATCCAGGCCACATACTTATTCGTTCGAGCCGCAGGGTATGCAAGGGTTTGATTCCGATCTGC
>CAWLAW010000528.1:0-3009 GCA_963854885.1 Gammaproteobacteria bacterium
ACCGCCATGCCGACGAGATGCGAAAATGCGCCGCGACCGTTTTCGATCATGTCGCGTGCCGCCGCTTCGTAGCGTTCGCTGGAGAATGGATTAGCGTCGAACCACGCCTCCATCGCCTGTGCTGCTTCAGCCAGAATTTTCGCCGGCGTCACGCCAGGTCGAATGCGTGCAAGTAGCTCGTTGCGATAGCGCAAAATTACCTCAACCAACTCGCGCTGGGTTGCACTGAAGGTCCCGTTCACAGGCCACACCCTACCGATATCGCTAACGTAGTAATGATAGTCCGGCGCATAGTCCATCAGCACCAGATCACCCGCCTGCAACTCGCGCGTGTTCCTGAAGTAATGCCAGTTAGCAATGTTCTCGGTACCGCTCGCAGTGATTGAGCGATAGCCGTCGAGTCGTGCGCCGTTGAGCAGATACACGTAGCGCGCGGCGGCGTCGAGCTGGTATTCGTAAGCGCCCGGGACGGTGCTTCTTATCGCCTCCATCATGCCGAATCCGGCGATCTCGGATGCGCGACGGATGAGCGCGATTTCGCGCTCGCTCTTGATCGTGCGGAGTTCATCCAACACCGGGGACAGGTCGAGCAACTCAAGCTCGGGTTTGCCATAGGGCTTCGGGGCGCGGGTCTTCAGCAAGCTGATCAGGTGCACCTCACGCGGTAGTCGCCCGTCCCAGTAGTCGTTCACGATTTTGGTATCCGCGCGTTCTATCTCGTAACGGCTTTGTGCATAACCTTCTGCAGGACGAAACGGTGTGTACAGGGCGGGTGGCTGCTGCCCCAGCGCTTCGCCAAGCCAGTCCCCAAGCATGTCATCCGTGCTGCGGACCTCATCGACACCGGTCAAACTCTTGACCAATTCTACATCCGTCGCGGATAAGACCTTGCCCTCGGATCGTTCCAGCCTCGCATTCTGCGGCGGCAGGAACAACGTTACCTCGCGCGTGCGACCATCGAGCCAGAGATAGGCGTGCGGCGTCTCGATTCCGGAAAGGTAATAAAACGAATTGAATTGACGCGGGAATTCGAACCCTCGCGTGGACGGGCTACCCTGCACGATCGCCACTGCCTGGCCGCCGATCCGATCGAACAACCCGGTCCAGCGATCTCGAAATTCATCGGGGGGGAAATCCGACTGGTAATGTTGAGCGCTCGCCGACAATGCCGCGAGCGCCATCAGAATAGCAATCAATCCTCGCATGATCATCGATTCTCCCCGGTCATTATGTGTTTTTGACACGCCTCAATATGCAGCATTTCAGTTCGCAGCCTCAATCAGAAAAACATCCGTCTGTGGCGGAATGAGCCACTTCGGACCATCTTCAGTAATTTGCGCAGTCTCCTCAAATCTCGCATACCAGGTTTTCCCCCCCCATTCGGGAATCGGCGTGCTGACGTGTAGCTCAATTGATGCCCACTCGTTTACGGCAAGTGGAAAACGCACGCGATCTCCGTAGGCGAATGGAAGATCCGCTGCAACACGCGCACCGATATCATGCGCGACGTTACCGACGGAATGTCCATAGATGCCCACCTCGGGTGCGTTAGTCGTTACTGCATCGCCACCCGAGTCGGGTCCGACAGCTCTATATCCCATCGCCTCGGCTTCCCTGTTGATTTTTTCCCAGTTTTCATGGCCGACGCTGCCGGGAACCATTTTACTGGCATAAATGTCGCCCATGTCATGCGCGGCCTTCCAAGCAGACAATAGGTTTTCCGACATGACCGTTTCACCGAGCCGTAAGATATATGCAGTACGTTTAATATCAATGGCGTAACCAAGGTAATCCAGACCGCCATCAATACCGATGATGTCGCCGGGCTCAACCGTGATGTGCGGGTCATGAATTGGAAGCAGCACACCTTCGCGAACAACTCGCACTGTGCCGCCGCCTGTAACACCGAGCTCGAGTGCGCGATCCTGTAGCCACCACGCAATGTCCGCGGCAGTTGTCTTGCCCGTCACGATGTTGGCGGTGCTCAACGCTTCTTCCATCCACATCGCAGACCATTCGAGTAACTTAGTATAAAGTTCGGTTTCGTGCTCTGTTCGGTTGAGGCGAAAGTCACGCACAATCAGTTCGGCAGAAACAATTCGATCGGCGTATTCCGATCCAATTGTATCGACGAGAAAATTCTTGAGGCCTACGGTCAGTCCATCTGCCTCTGGCAATGTGTGCGACGTGTTGACACCAATTCTTTTCGGGTCTTTATCATAAATGAGCTTGCGAAGATGTGGTGTCAAACCTTCTTTGCTATAACCGTAGTAAATTTTTTCGTCATAAATCTGACTGATAACCGAGTTGGCGGGTTGCTCGTGTGAACCATAGTAAATTTTCTCGGGCGCATCCCCGCCATTGTCAAAGAAGACATAAGCTGCACGAACGCCCGAAAATCTACCACCAATCTCAACATGAAGCGGATCAGGGTTGTTTTCACGATCGAGAACGATCCACATGTCGATGTTGTGATTGCGCATCGCTGGTAAAAGCGCTTTTTCCAGCTTGTCCGAAATTAATGCCTTTTGGATTTCGAACCGCTCTCGCGAGCCTGGTATACCGTAGTCTGTGGATGCAGGCACCGGAGCGATAGATTCCGTGCTCACCACCGATACTGCCTCTGATTTTTTACCTCCCTCAGGTGCGCAGCCAATTCCAGCCATCGCGACGACGAAGAAGAAACATGTAAACAATCTTTTTTTCAGCATTTTTATAACTCCTTTTTCAATGTGCTGTCTTTAGACGAAGTATAAACAAGGGGCCCTGTCTTGTTTCGCTTATCACCTCATCGCCGAATCAAATTCATTGAAACCGGTCGACCGAGAACGGTTGGGTATCGGTTATTTGTTGTCCGGATCTGCTCAACTCGGCCGTGATCTGTCCGAGTATCGGACCCATGGTGTAACCGTTGGCTCCCACCGCATTGAAGAATCCTGGATGTCCCGGTAATTCGCTCAAAATAGGCGCGCCGTCAATCATCACGCCCATGGCCGCCCAACTACGGAT
>CAWLAW010000529.1:0-3002 GCA_963854885.1 Gammaproteobacteria bacterium
AAGGACCTCATCGTATAACAGTGTGGCGCAGTGGCTAGGTAGTAAATCACGGTCAGTTAGTCGGCCAAACCATTAGTTCTTAGTCAGTAGATTACGCGGTTTTTCAAAGTAGCACGTAGGACACTCACATCATAATAGCGCTTATCCTCGGCCTGAAATGTCAGGCAGGCGCGCACTAATGGGCTAGCGTGCCGGCTCCGACAAAGTAACGCCTCGAAGGATCACTAAAGTGACGGTTCCTGCACACTACCTTGAGCCTGCTGTCGTCATATCGGTGGTGCCGTGGGTGCCGAACTCGGCGGTCGAGACGGTGCCATTGCCGGCGCAGGCTTGGGAGCAGCGGCTGGGGTGGCGATTAATACAATCGATCACGAAGAAGGCCAACGCGAGCACAATCCGCGGAGCAAATACGATCGCCACGATGAGGACCACGATAACGACGGTAAACACTCACACAGTAAGCACTTCTGCCCGCCCGGTCAGGCTAAGAAGGGTCGCTGCTAAAAAACTATGCCGACATCGAACGGTGCGATGATTAAGCTCGTAAAGAATATTTGGCGCCGATTTATTCCCGCTCTCATTTTGCTCGCCGTAGCCCCGGGGGCGGTGTTCGGCGAAGAGACATTCGGTAAACAAAGCGTGCTTTCCGAAGCGACCGATGTTCTTGGTGAAGGTACTAAAGGCGTTGCCGAAGTCGTCGAAAAATTATTCTCGGAACTCGGTAAACCCAACGCTATTATTAGTGGCCAGGAAGCGAGCGGTGCGTTGGGGATCGGTGCGCGCTATGGAGACGGCACGCTGCAGCGTAAGGGTGGCGGGACTACATCGGTCCACTGGTCCGGCCCTTCAATTGGATTCGATGCCGGCGCGAACGCATCGAAGGTTTTTGTGTTGGTCTACCATTTGCCGAATGCAGATGCGCTGTTTCAGCGCTTTCCTGAACTCGATGGCAGCTTCTATTTCGTCGGTGGCGTGAGTGCAAATTATCATCAATCCGGCGACATCATATTGGCACCGATACGCTTGGGCGTCGGATTACGCGCCGGGGTGAACATTGGGTATATGAAGTACACACGAAAAAAAACCTGGAATCCATTCTAAGCCTCAAGGTAAGGTGGACGTTGAAGCGTGCGCCGAATCTGCGGAAATTCTTAGTCCGCCGGACGCGTAAAACTCTCGCTTGCGCCTTCTCGTTGTCTTATTGATCGGTGCATTTAGCGACCAACCTCACTGGGAGCGTCACAAATGGAAGTCGGTATTTTCCACCTACCAACGATCGGCAATAAACAGCAACTATCTGAAGGTATGGCCGGTCGGCGCACCGACCTATACCAAAACATGATCGCGAATCTATCCGACGAAGCGCGATATCTCGATGAGCATGGTTATTACGGCATCGCTTTCACGGAACATCATTTCCACATTGAAGGTGAGGAAGTTTCGACAAATCCGATCATGCTAAATCTCTATCTCGGCATGCAGACTAAAAATATTCGTGTTGGTCAATGTGGACTCGTGCTTCCGTGTCAGAATCCGTTGCGCGTTGCGGAAGATATCGCGATGCTCGACCAAATGACGAAAGGGCGCGCGTTCGCGGGCTTTGCTCGGGGTTATCAACCTCGGTGGGTGAACGTGCTGGGACAACATTATGCAACGCTTTCGGACAGCGACACGGATCCTGCGGCTTACGAAGCGCTCAAGAAGGAACTCTACGAAGAGCATTGGGAGATCATCATTAAGGCGTGGACGAACGACACGTTTAGTCATAAAGGTAAGCACTGGACGATCCCGTCGGAGAACACGTTTTGGCAAGCCCACAACGTCACCAGAGAATTTGGTCAAGGGGTCAACGACGAAGGTTACCTCACGGAAATTGGCACCGTTCCTGCGACGTATCAAAAGCCGCATCCGCCGATTTTTCAACCGTTCAGTTTTTCCGAGAGTTCCGTGCGTTGGGGCGTCGAGCACGGTGCGGTGCCGATTACCGTGGTGTGTGATGACGAATTGTTGACCGGTCAATTTCGCGCGGGACACGAAGCGGCACAAAATAGCGGCAAGGATTTCGCGTTCGGCGAAGGCATGGGGATCATTCGCGAAGTCATCGTCGCCGATACCGACGCACAAGCGATGGCGCTTGCTCGAAATGCTGGTTGTTGGATTTGGACAACGTTCTTCGAACCGTTTGGTTTCAATGCGGCGTTAATGCGCCCAGGTGAAGACCCAGCGACCATACCCAATACTTTTGAGTCGATGATCGAACGCGGCCTAACGATCGCCGGGAGTCCGGATACGGTAAATCGGGCTCTAGAAGCGCTGTTCAAAAAATTCCCTGCCGAATATTTTTGGAATTACGTTTACAACGAGATGCTGCCCCACAAAGCGTCGATGCGCAGCCACGAGTTGCTTACCGAAAAAGTATGGCCAAATTTCACCGATAAGGTTCGTTAGCAGCGCATTGTCGCCAAGCAGAGCCGGCACTTCGTCAAGAAATTTAATTTTCGCAATGTGACCAGGAAAGCTGGATTAAGTTTCGGTCGGAGAGCTAACATGGCACTCCGCCGATTAACTTGAAAGGAAGACGTTCCATGATAGGTTTTGTCGAGTCGTGTGTCGTACTAATTGCCCTGTCTGCGCTGTCCAGTCAAATTCTCGCTGACTCAATAGAACCGGATTCAAGGTTACATCCGGGAGAAGTGCGGGTGCTCAATCTCGACGACAGCGATTTGCGCGAGATTATTCCGCACGTGTTGTCCATGAAGCACTGGTTCGGCACAAACTTGAGTGCCGCAACCTTCCACTTTGAGAAAGGACAGGGCGATAGCAAAGCGGCCATGCCCGCAATGCATCAACACGGCGAAGAATTGGCGATTCAGCTAAAAGGCAATTCGCAGGTCATTGAGAAAGACGGCACGGTGCACGAAATTGCCGAAGGTGACGTCTTCATTATCAAACCATGGATCTGGCACACCGGCACATTTGGTGACCGGGAAAACAAGATCCTA
>CAWLAW010000530.1:0-2997 GCA_963854885.1 Gammaproteobacteria bacterium
GATCGCTGACCGCTGCTCGAACCAGCGCTCGAACATGGCAGATTTAGCTCCGCCTCGATAGATACCCCGGAGAGACGCTCGCACAGAGCCCCGAAATTGCCGCTAAATGTCAATGGAACTAACCCGGCTCGGGTTGGTGCTAGCCTTAAGTCGTACTGCCGCGCAACGCTATAGCCGAAGCCGCTGGCCCCCATCTTCGGGATGGATAAGCCTCCCGTAGCGATGACTAGCGACTGACATTCAAAATCGCCGTCCGATGTTTGAAGGCGATAGGTCGATCCCCCAGGTTCGAATTGGTCGATATTTTGCACCACACAATGTGTCTGTATTTCAACCTCGGCGCTGGCGCATTCATCGAGCAACATACGTAAAATGTCTTTCGAGGAATGGTCACAAAAAAGTTGACCGTGTTCTCGTTCATGGTGGTCGATCCCATGGCGCTCGACCATAGCGAGAAAATCTTGGGGTGTGAATCGGCGTAACGCAGAAATACAAAAATGCACGTTATCCGATACGTAGTTGTCGGTCTCGACACGCAGGTTAGTGAAATTGCAGCGACCGCCGCCCGACATCAAGATTTTCTTGCCGACCTTGTTGCTGCCCTCAATGACTAGAACCGACCGTCCCCGCTGACCCGCCTGCAGCGCGCACATTAAACCTGCCGCACCGCCACCGATAACGATCACATCGATGTAGCGCATCGCGATTCCTTGCAAAGAGGTGTTTTCATGATTATCGGATAACTGTTCATGGCAGATAGTGGTGGTGCTTAAGACCAGTCATTCTAGCGACTAGGCGTTAGTGCGAAACGACTTCCCGAGTCCTGGTTACTCTATCTTGCCGAGCAGCACTACAAAATTGGATGCGAACTGGCCGATCAGAGGCAAGCGTTCCGGATCTCACATTTTAATTGCGCTAGTTGCGTTCAGCTCGCCTCGCACTAGGTGCAGTTAAAAAAAAGGCCGTTGAAGCCGACTGTATAGCGTTGAGGCTAGATACTCACGCCGCCCTAGAATCGATAACGGACACGGTAGCAAATGATTGGCACAGTGCGCGAACTTAAAGCTACAGTGACTGAAGCGGCTTTTCATCCTGCATTGGTGATTCCGCAAGCGTTAGTCAGCGCTCAAACGATTATCGCGACCTTGACCCTCGCGACTCTCTCTTCGTTCGCAATGAGGTTGTTCCAGGCGCCTATTTCCGGGCTATTAGTGTGGTCCCACGCGTTGATCGGTGTCTTATACACTGGCGCTGCGATCTACTTCCGAACTAGTTTAAATTACAAAATCACCACGCGCGTTTGTAGCGTTTGCACGATTGTCGTTTTACAGTCGTTAATTGGTCATTAGGGGGCATTGCGTCGCCGGCTATCTCGTGTTTCATTATTCCCGCATTCGTTTCCGCACTAGTTGTAGGCTGGCGTGACGGAAGCTTCTGGTTGGCGGTAGGTTGTGTCATTACGGTTGTATTGTTCGCTATTGGCCATTATTCCGAACTGCCGACGGCGGTTTTTGACCCCCGCGATGCCCGCACAGCAGCGTTACTGTACGGTTTCATGACAGCAATCCTAATTGGCTTGGTTTCGTCGTTTTGGGTTACCCGACAAAACGGTCTTGAATGACGTCTCAATGCCAGCTTAAGTAAATCCGAGTCCGCAGCCTCGCTGGCATCTTTCCTCGCGAAATCGGCAACGATCGCAAATGGTGGCGTCGCGTTCGATCAGGTTGCGTCGACGTGTCGGGAGCTTTTGTGCAACTACCGCGGATGGTATGCCGGACGAATTTGGCGAATCGACGGCGAAGGAAATCTGCATAGCACTGGGCATGCGTACGGGTTTGGAACTAGCCTAGCCACAGGCGAGGAGCTCGCCGATGTCGCGTGCATAATAATTCCGTCAAGAGATTGCGTTGTATCTGCAGCGTCGACCGCCCAGGCAACGATAAATGGCAGTCGTGATTCGTGCCTTGCCCAAGCCTGGGACGTGTCGATCAAAGGCATACTCGCGTGGCCGGTAAAAGTCGACGATTCGCTAACTTTCGTTCTAGAGTTCTTCAGCGAGTCAGCTATTAATCTTGAGCAACATACGAGGGTAGTTGCGGGGCACGTCGCAACGCAATTGAGCCATGTTGAAGCGCGCGAATTGGCGCGCCAGAAAGTGGAAGAGCTTGCCTTCACGGATTTAATAACTCGCTTGCCGAACCGCACTGGATTTGAACATTTGTTCCGGCAAAAGCTAAAGGACGCAAAAATATCAGGGACATGCCTCGCGCTTATGTTTATCGACCTAGACGGATTCAAACGCGTTAATGACTCCTTGGGGCATCAAGTCGGAGACAATTTATTGCGTACTGTCGCTAACCGTCTCGATGAGAATCTGCGCAGTTCGGACATTGCCGGAAGAATCGAGGAGTCGAACAAAGGGATTGCCGTGCGTCTCGGCGGCGACGAATTTACTCTCGTGTTGAGTGATATCGAAAACTCGGGGGACGCTGCGATTGTGGCTCAACGGTTTTTGGATTTACTTTCCGAGCCGATCGACGTCGGCTCGCAGGATGTGTAAATCGAGGCGAGTATTGGCATTTCAATATATCCGGACGACGCAGATTCTTTCTCCGATTTAATGCGATTGGCGGATGCGGCCATGTACGAGGCGAAAGAGGAACCGGGCAATGGGACGCGCCCTAATAGCAATGGCGCATAGTATGGGAATTGAAACGACGGTTTTTAACGTTGACACGGAAGGGCAAGCGCAATGGTTTCGCGAAATAGGGTGCGATGCCCTGCAGGGCCCGTACGTCGGGGGACTTGAACAAATACCCAGAACGAATACCGTACGCGCTATCACTTCCCAAGACACGGGAGTACCTCTGGGAGAGTTGTCTTAACCGGGCGAACTCAATCGAGCTCATCAATTACGCCAAACGACGGCGTAAATAGGCATTGTCGATTTAACGTCCTTTTCCGAACAACGATCCCATAATGCCGCGCACCAACTGA
>CAWLAW010000531.1:0-2996 GCA_963854885.1 Gammaproteobacteria bacterium
TCACCGTTGACCGCCCCACGGCGACGCGAATTATGCTGGAAGTGCACACCAGAGGTAAAGGTGTGTGCGGCTCCTTCTCACATGAAGTAGCCGAAACAAAAGTGTCACAGGTCAACGAATACGCAAGGGAGAACCAACATCCCCTTTTGTGTACGGTAGAGTTGGCGTAACCGAATGTCGTTCGGAAAACTTTAATCAGCTTTAGGAATTCATTGTGCTTAGCAAAGAACTCGAAGTCACCCTAAATCTCGCCTTCAAAGAGGCTCGCGAAAAACGTCATGAATTCATGACTGTCGAGCATCTTCTACTGGCGTTACTCGATAATCCGACTGCGGCGAAAGTGTTGCGTGCATGTGGCGCAGACATGAATCAGTTGCGCAGGCAGCTTGACGACTTTATTACCGAGAGCTCGCCCCTCCTACCAGAGGACGAGGATCGCGACACGCAACCCACATTGGGCTTTCAACGCGTGCTGCAGCGGGCAGTTTTTCATGTCCAATCGTCGGGGAAAAAAGAAGTCACTGGCGCGAACGTCTTGGTCGCAATTTTCGGCGAGCGCGAATCTCAAGCCGTGTACTTGCTCAACCAACAAAACATCGCGCGTCTCGACGTCGTGAATTGCATCTCCCATGGAATCTCAAAAGTCTCAGAAGATGACGAGGCCACCGACGAAGCGAGTTCAACGACAGACGCCGAAGGTGAACAACCGGAAGGCGGGAAAAATCCGTTGGAGGCGTTTGCGACAAATCTCAACGAACAAGCGAAGAAAGGGAAGATCGATCCGCTGATTGGCCGTCAACACGAAATCGAACGAACCATCCAAATTCTTTGCCGTCGACGTAAAAATAATCCGTTGTTCGTTGGAGAAGCCGGGGTCGGCAAAACAGCAATTGCGGAAGGCCTTGCGAAAAAAATCGTTGATAAAGACATCCCTGAGGTGCTCGAGGATGCAACGATCTACTCTCTCGATTTGGGTGCGTTGCTCGCCGGCACTAAATACCGAGGCGATTTTGAAAAACGCCTGAAGAACGTTTTGTCGCAGCTAGACAAAGAGCCTGGCGCAGTTTTATTCATCGACGAAATCCATACGATTATTGGTGCGGGCGCAGCATCAGGTGGCGTCATGGACGCTTCGAATCTAATTAAGCCAGTATTGGCATCCGGCGACTTGAAGTGCATTGGCTCGACGACTTATCAAGAGTATCGCGGCATTTTCGAAAAAGACCGCGCGTTGTCGCGGCGTTTCCAGAAAATCGACGTCAACGAACCGTCGGTGGAGGAAACGATTAAAATCCTGCAGGGACTCAAATCGCGTTTTGAGGAACACCACGATGTGAAATATACGAACCAAGCGCTTCGAGCGTCGGTCGAACTCACCGAACGTTATATTAATGATCGACACTTACCAGATAAAGCTATCGACATAATCGACGAAGCAGGCGCGCGTCAACGATTAATGACCCCATCCAAGCGCAAGAAGACGATTGGTGTGGGAGATATTGAAGAAATCGTTGCTAAAATCGCCCGAATTCCGCCAAAAGCCGTTTCCTCATCTGATCGCGATTCGCTGCAAAAATTGGACCGCAATCTAAAGATGGTCGTCTTTGGCCAAGATCAAGCAATCGACAGTTTGTCTACAGCAATCAAGATGTCCCGTTCTGGACTCGGCAATACCGAGAAGCCGATCGGCTCGTTTCTGTTTGCGGGACCTACCGGAGTCGGGAAGACCGAGGTGACGAGGCAATTAGCCCAAGTAATGGGGATCGAGTTGATTCGTCTCGACATGTCCGAATACATGGAACGTCACACCGTCTCGAGGCTGATCGGTGCGCCGCCCGGTTACATCGGATTCGATACTGGCGGATTACTCACCGAAGCCGTTATGAAGCAACCGCACGCCGTTTTACTCCTCGACGAAATGGAAAAAGCGCATCCTGATGTGTTCAACATTCTGCTTCAGGTTATGGATCATGGCACGTTGACAGATACGAACGGACGCAAAACCGACTTCCGCAATGTCATTATCGTTATGACGACCAACGCGGGCGCCGAAAGAATTAGTCGGTCGTCCATGGGTTTTACAACGCAAGACCACTCGAGCGACGCAATGGAAGAGATCAAGCGGATGTTCAGCCCAGAGTTCCGCAATCGGCTTGATGCGATCATCCAGTTTAATTCGCTTGATGCGGAAACGATTGGGCATGTGGTCGATAAGTTCCTAATCGAACTAGAGGCCCAGCTCGATACGAAGAAGGTCACGATGGATGTCGATGCAGAAGCCAAAGTTTGGCTCGCCGAGCATGGGCACGATCCTATTATGGGCGCGCGTCCGATGGCTCGTTTGATTCAGGAGAAAATCAAAAAGCAATTAGCCGAAAAAATTCTTTTCGGCAGTTTGCAAGGTGGTGGTCATATTTTCGTCACCGTACGTGACGGCGAATTGGCCGTGGATACGGACGAAAAAGAGTTAGAGGAAGCGGATATCGTATAGGGGGCCCAATTTGGCGCAGCCCGGCAACGGCTAACTAGATGCCTTTGACTAAGACTATCGAGTTTCTTTGATAGTTATACAGTGCCTGGCGCTCAATCGGGAGGTTATCGATTTCCGCGCGATCGTAACCGCTTTCTTGAAACCAATGGCTTGCATGCGTCGTGAGGACAAATACCTGCGTCAACCCGGCATCGTGCGCACGCCGCTCTAACTCTTCGAGCACAATATTGCCCAGCGCATCGCCGCGGTGATCGGGATGCACTGCAATACAAGCCAGTTCAGCTGAATTGTCTTCGAACGGGTAAATGGCGCCGCATGCCGCCACCACCCCCTCGCGAATTAATACAGAAAATTGATCGATCTCGATTTCCAGTTTCGCGCGCGATCGCTTGACCAACAATCCGTCGCGCTCAAGCGGCTCTATCAATGCTAACACCCCTCCAACATCGTCAATAGTCGCGTGCCGCATGCGACCGGAAGGTGCGTTGCTAAGCAAGGTTCCACT
>CAWLAW010000532.1:0-2995 GCA_963854885.1 Gammaproteobacteria bacterium
TGCCCCGGCATACTACTCCCGCCACATTGAGCAGTTCGGTTTTCGTAAAGCAAACGATATCGTGAGCTATCGAATGCACCCAAATTACACCATGCCCCCAGCGATGAAAAAGATCATCGAACGCTCAACACGTGTGCGCAAAGGCCAATTCACGTTGCGCTCCTTGCGGCGCGAAAACTTCAACGAAGAAATTGAACTGCTGCGCGACATTTTTAATGAAGGTTGGAGCGAGAATTGGGGCTTCGTACCTTTTACGCAAGCAGAATTTAACGATGTGGGTACCGTGCTTAAATCTTTGGTCCACGAGGATTACATAAAAATCGGTGAGATCGATGACAAACCCATATCATTCATCGTTTGCCTGCCGAATATCAACGAGGCTATTCGTGATTTAAACGGTCGATTGCTACCGCTGAGTTGGATGAAGTTTCTTTGGCGAATGAAAGTTTCACGACCGAAATCGGCGCGGGTCGCGTTAATGGGCGTGCGCAAAATTTATCAACAAGGGTTAACCGGTAGTGGTATATCCATGACTATGATCGAAAGTGTTAGGCAAGCCCTTTTGCGACACGGTGTCACAGAGGTCGAAATGGGCTGGATTTTGGAACAAAATAGATCGATGCGCGGGATTATTGAAAAGGTCGGCGGCAAAGTGGCTAAGCGATATCGCATTTATGAAAAAGAACTCCCCGGTCCGGCCTAGTTAATTGCACTTAATTCGCTAATTTCCCACTTATGAATGCGCCACAGTCTAACTTTACCGAAGAACTCTCGACATTAATCGACGACGAATTGAGTGTGCCCGTCACGAATGCTTCGCGAGCCATGAGTGAATCACTGCTGGATCGGTACGGGGACTCGGTACTCGGCATCCTGTACTACGGATCGTGTTTTCGAACCGGCACGGAGAAAGACGGCATTCTCGATATTTTCGTCATCGTGGATTCATACCAAAACGTTTACTCGAAAAGCGTGCTGGCAATTGCGAATAAATTACTGCCGCCGAACGTTTTCTATTATGAAATGGAATATGAAGGCGATACGCTGCGGACCAAGTACGCGGTGATTTCTTTAGAACAATTCATTCACAGAAATTCACCGCGCTGCTTCCACACATTTTATTGGGCGAGATTTGCGCAACCGTGCGCATTGACCTACGTCAACAACGAGCAAACTCGCAAACAAATAGTTGACGCGATTCAAGTCGCTCTAAAGACATTTATCGATGCCGTACTACCAATTTTGCCGCCCTACTTCGACGCCGAAACCCTGTGGATCTTAGGCTTATCCGCAAGCTACCGAACGGAGCTACGGCCCGAGTCGCTTGGAGCGTCCGCCCGGCTCGTGGAGAAAAACTTGTCTCGCTATCGCGCCGTGACCCAACTCTCTTTAGCAGCGACAGGATCGGCGGGCACGCTATACGGCAGCAATGATCCGCCACGTTATGTGGCCGAATTGTCTCCGCTAGAACGTTGGAAAGGTCGCCAAACTTGGCGAGTCCGGCGATTTCAAGGGAAGCTCATTAACCTACTTCGTATCATCAAGGCCGCTTTTACTTTCGATGGTGGCGTTGATTATGTGTTGTGGAAAATCGAACGTCACTCAGGGGTTAAAGTAGAAGCGACACCAATGTTGAGACGTCACCCGTTGTTAACGTGCTGGCCGACGGTTTGGCGCCTTTATCGCGCCGGTGCATTTAGATGACCGAGCGAAATTCGTCGCCAAGATTCGATGCGACCGGCATGGAATCGCCAATTTTATCTGCGCGCGATGTCAAACCGATCGTCGCTGACTTGTTTCCCCTGAACCCATCGATTTATTGGATCGATTTGCTGACGAGCACTATGGTCGCCTACGGCGGCGCCTGGATCTACCTATCCGCACGACCATATTCGTTGCTTCAGATCGTTTCATTCGTCGTCGCGGGCATTGCGCTATTTCGAATTGCGACATTCATGCACGAAATTGCGCATATGCGCCGCAGCCAAATGCGGTTGTTTAAAATTGTGTGGAATGTTTTGGTCGGGGTGCCATTACTGACTCCGTCACTGTTCTATTCGACGCACGCCGATCATCACAGTAACAAGCACTACGGCACCCCCGGGGACGGCGAGTATTTACCGTTCGGTTCGACCCCGCCGAGTGCGATTATTAGATTTCTGGCGATAATTCCGATCGTACCAATACTCGCAATCTTGCGCGCATTAATCTTGGTACCTGTATCATTGGTTGTCCCACCTTTGAGAGGGTGGTTGTTGGAATGCGCGTCCGCGGCGGTCATCAGCCCGACGTACAGGCGTCGACAGGTCCCGGCCATTTGGGATCCTCTGTGGATACTCACCGATTTGGCATGCTTTGGTTACGCGCTCAGCATCGTGTATTTCGTTGTGAGCGGTTACATCTCGATCATGACCATCGCGATGCTTTATTTATTAATCTTGTTTTCGATCGGACTGAATTGGATCCGCACACTGGCGGCGCATCGCTATCGCAACGATGGCGCTGTGGTAAATCACGCCGATCAAGTTTTGGATTCGATTAATATCACCGGGGCGCCACTGCTGATCGAATTATTGTTCCCAGTCGGTTTACGCTATCACGCACTCCATCATTTGCTGCCGTCGTTGCCCTACCACGCGCTTGGGAAAGCAGACCGCCGGCTAATGACCGAGCTTCCCGCGGACTCGCCTTACTTACAAATCCCACGATGCGGCGCTGTCAGCGCGCTGCGGCAACTATGGCGCGATGCACAAGCCGCTGGACCAATCGGTGTCCGAATCCGCGAGTCGTGGCGGTAATCGCGTTCGGAATTTCACACGCGCTGCGCTGACACCTTCTGATGACGACCTCGGCTTAGGTTTTCTTCGCCTTCTTTGATTTTGTCGCAGCGCGTTTCGGTGCTGTTTTCGTCTTCCCGCGAATTGATTTAATTGCCGGTGGTGGCACGTTATCCCCAAGTAGACCGGCGGCGTCCAACTTTGTCATCGCTTCGCGG
>CAWLAW010000533.1:0-2994 GCA_963854885.1 Gammaproteobacteria bacterium
GAATTACTCGTCTGGGCTAAGCGGGAATACTCTTGTGCCGCGCTGAGAAAGTTGCCATCGCGCAACTGTGCCTCCACGCGGGCGCTAGGACTGGGAGGGGGGGGCGTCGGCTTGACTGATTGCTGTGACCCACAACCGGCAAGGATTAATGAGCCAAAGGCTATTGCAAAGGTTAATATTGCAGCACTGCAACGCGGACGACAATTCATAATGGCAACAGTATCGAGCCCCCCCTTATCACTGTCAATTGAGCGGCCCGCGCTTTACGTCGTTGCAACTCCGATAGGTAATTTGGCCGACTTATCGTATCGCGCCGTAGCGCTATTGGACCGAGTCGATCTACTGCTCGTCGAGGACACGAGGGTCACGCAAAAATTGCTGCAACATTATTCGATAGCGAATCATTTAGTTTCTTTGCACGAACATAACGAAAAGCGAAGTACTGAAGCGATACTGTCGCGAATTTTGGACGAGAATTTGGCAGTGGCCTTGCTATCGGATGCCGGTACCCCACTAATCGCCGATCCCGGATTTCGGATTGTAAAAGCGGCGCGTGATCGCGATGTTCCGGTGTTTGCATTGCCTGGCCCTTGTGCAGCAATCGCTGGGCTATCGATAGCTGGAATAGCATCTGATCGCTTTGTTTTTGAGGGATTTCTTCCACCTCGGAGTGCAGCTCGCCGAACTCGACTTGCTCAGCTCGTTAATGAAAGCCGGACGATAATATTTTATGAAGCACCGCATCGAATTCTCGCGACGATGACTGATCTGTGCGCCGTTATGGGCAATGACCGTGAAGTGAGTGTTGGCCGCGAGTTGACGAAACTGCACGAGACTCAGTATCAAGGTCAACTGGCTGCCGTCGCTGGGGCTATGCACGTAGACGCAAATGCGGCGCGTGGAGAAATTGTGATCGTACTAGCCGGAGAGAAGAATGTAGATACCGATCCGGACGAACGTAAGGCGGTGCACATGGTCGAGGTGTTACGCGAACATTTGTCCGGCAATGAGGCGATTAAAGTTGCGGCACAATTAAGCGGCGTCAAGCGAAACCGTTTGTACCGTCTCACGCATGCGACTGACAACGCCCGCCCGCCGGTTGAATAAGATCCCGCGAGCCCGCAAACTGCTCCAGTGAGTCGGCTAGGCGGTCGCTGTGCGATGACGGGAAACCGTTGTCCGCGGAGGAAAGTCCGGGCTCCATAGGGCAGGGTGCCAGGTAACGCCTGGGGGGCGCGAGCCTACGGAAAGTGCCACAGAAAATATACCGCCGAATCGAACGTGCTGTTGTTCGCAACTGCGTCGGAAGGTTCGGTAAGGGTGAAATGGTGCGGTAAGAGCGCACCGCGCCGGCCAACGCCGGTGGCAGGGTAAACCCCACCTGGAGCAAGACCAAATAGGGAGATATGTTGCTATGCAACAATACGTGGTCCGCGTAAATCTTCGGGTAGGTTGCTACAGGCACATGGTGACGTGTGTCGCAGATGAATGATCGCCACTTGGCGCGAGCTGAGGACAGAACCCGGCTTATCGGTCGACTCACAAATTTAAATTCGCGTGGTTTTTCGGGTCGAACACGATTATATCTAATCTAGATTATTAACTGTTGGAACTATCCATATGATTAATATAATTATAAATTTTGTTGGAGGTACAGAAGTCACTTCGCCGACTTAGGAAGTTAGCTAAGTGATTGTTCGATAAGCAAGAATTCCCTGCAAAATCAGTTCTCATTCCTTGACAGATTTCCTAATGCGACCGTATAGTTCGCTGGTGGGGAAATGTGGGGAATAGTGGATCAATCTGGGTAGTAGCCAAACGGCCGTGATCGCGGTTTTGGACTTACCAAGCCGATCAGACGATTGGCGATTGATCCCGACGATGCGATGTTTAAAGGATTTAGCACAATTAGCATCGACGCCAAGGGCCGCTTGGCCATACCCGCTCGTCACCGTGATCAACTGTCAATCGAAGATTCCAATGCATTAGTCCTCACCTTGAACCCTTGGGATCGGTGCCTATGGTTGTATCCGAGTTCTGAATGGGAAGTTATCGAAGACAAGTTACAAGGACTCTCGGATTTCGACAGGGAGTCTCGGCGCACCAAACAAATCATTCGCGGATATGCCACCGATTGCGCTCTCGACAGCCAGGGGCGCGTTCTGCTACCCAATGAACTTAGAAAATTTGCGTTGCTGGACAAACGTGTCGCCTTTCTTGGGCAGGGCAATAAATTCGAAATTTGGGATGACGATACCTGGAGCGCGCAACGCGACGAATGGCTGGATGGTGTCAATGATCGGGACAGCTCCGGATCAGCCGTTTTGAATACGTTATCGCTGTAGCATCGCAACTGTAGCGTGCACGAATCGGTCCTTCTTGCGGAGACGATTGAATCGTTAAACGTAAAACCGAGCGGCGTTTACGTAGATTGTACGTTCGGGCGAGGCGGGCACAGTCGGGAGATTTTAGGAAGCTTGGGAAACGGCGGGCGATTAATAGCCATTGATCGCGATCCTGCGGCGATTGCGGCGAGGAGTTCGTTGGACGATGACAAAAGACTGGAACTCGTACACGAAAAATTTTCACGACTCGAACAAATTTTGGAAGGTCGGCAATTGGGCGGTCAAGTTGACGGAATTTTGATGGACCTCGGGGTGTCGTCACCGCAACTGGATGATGCCGATCGCGGGTTTAGCTTTCGCTTTTCCGGGCCACTCGATATGCGCATGGATCCGGGCAACGGTCAGTCTGCCGCACAGTGGTTAGCTCGTGCCACGGAAACCGAGATCCGAGAGTGTCTCTACGAGCTTGGTGAAGAACGTTTTGGACGAAAAATAGCGAAGCGCATCGTTGAACATCGCAAAATCGAGGCGATTACCACGACTTTCGAATTAGTGGGGGTAATAGAACAAGTCGTAGCTCGCGGCAAATCGCGCATTCATCCTGCAACTCGTACATTTCAGGCGATCAGACTGAAGGTGAACTCAGAAT
>CAWLAW010000534.1:0-2992 GCA_963854885.1 Gammaproteobacteria bacterium
TTATAAGCAGTAATAGTTGCTCGTGCTGGTGAGTTAGCAGGGATGGGGTTTCCAGTTCATCCGCATATGTTGCGCCATGCTTGTGGGTTCTATTTGGCTAATCAGGGGATCGATACGAGGGCAATTCAGTTGTATATGGGGCACAGTAATATTCAACATACTTGTCGGTACACCGAGTTAGCCGCTAATCGATTTAATGGGTTTTGGAAGGATTGAAGCGAGCAGATAATTCACCTCATGACAAGCTCAAGAGGCACGTTTTAAGTTTGGACCGTATCTGACAACCGCCGAACGTCGCCTATTCTCCATAGCGGACGTTGGACAGGGGCGATGCTACTTCCGCTTTGTGCCCATATCGGTCCTTCCGGTACGGACAAAGTTGGCCTCTAAAACAGCCCTTACGCGGGACGACGATGACGGGGCTGTTAGGCTGACCTGAGCGCGCAATGCTATGCCGGATTGGCTGGTCCTTTATCGAGTTTCACTAATAACGGTGGCAGGAATAACATCACCGTGACGAGCGCGCAGGCGATGACGATGGCGACGGACAATCCCATTTTCGAATTCATTCCGAAATGCGACGTCGACAGGACCAGAAACCCGGCAACCAACACAACAGAGGTGACGATCAAAGCGCGGCCGACCGTATTAATTGCGTATTTAACGGCATCTTCCGAGGATAGGCCTTGTTCCCGTCTGGCGCGCAAATATTTACTTAAAAAGTGCACCGTATCGTCAACAACAATACCAAACGTCATACTTGCCACGACCGACAAGGCCATGCCGATTTCGCCGTCGATCATCGCCCAGATACCAAAACCCATACCAATCGGCGCTAAATTCGTAATAAAACTGAGCGCACCGATCCTAATTGAGCGCAGTGCCGCTACGATCAAAATCGAGATCAATCCCAAGGCTAAAGTTGTCCCGAAGACCGTGGTGATGGCATTACGCTGCATCATACGTGTGAACATCATGATCATACTCGAGCCATCGCCATGACCGATGCGCGGTGCATGTTCGTCCAACCAATGGCTGGCACGCGCGGTGATGTCTAAAGTCTCCTTGATGGTGGTAGGTCTTATCGTAGCAATAACTCGCGTCGCGGACTTATCGACGTTGATTTGATTGTTCAAATCCAGGCCATAAGGCAGCGACATTTCATAGAGTAGCAAATACTGTGCAGCTAGCTCTCTAGAATCCGGCAGTTTATACATCGCGGGATCGTCGCCATGCATATTCTTATTCAAACGCTTCATCGTCGGTGTTATCGAACTGACGTGCTCCGTCTCCGGTTGGGCGCGAAACCACTCGACAAATTCGTCAGTGAGTCTGAGAAACTCGGGTTCACTGATGCCCCCTGATTCGCCAGATTCCAGCGAGTAATGGATATTGTAGAGACCCGTCAAATTGTCAAGCATGAAATCGCTGCCGATTCGAAATTCCATTGTTTCGTCGAAGTACTCGAAAAACATCTCGTTAAATTCGTTGCGCGGTACATTCGCCACGGTAGCGATGATCAGTATCGACATTCCCCACAATAAACCCCGCCGGCGCCGCACCACGAAATTCGCGAATGCGTTAATCTTTTCATCCGCAGAAGACTGTTGACGGATGCGGCCGGTTGGCAGGACGGCTAACAGTGCGGGCAAGAACGTGATCGCGAGGACGAACGATATAATGACTCCGATGGCGACCGTCGTGCCCATCATTTGGAACGGTGGAGATTCCGAAAAATTCATGCTCAGAAACCCTATTGCCGTGGTGATACTAGCGAGTGAAATGGGGTTTATGTTGATACGCAGACTCTCTTCAATGGCGTCATGTTTGCTACGTCCTTCGCGTAGCTCGTGGAAGTACGAGATCAAAACGTGTACCGAATTTGCAAGCGCCACGGTTAAGATGATGTTCGGAGTCCCGGCTCCGGTAGGTGTAATCGGAAAACCCAGATATCCCGATATGCCCATAGTGGCCGCAACTGACAACGAAAAAACTAATACCGTTGTCACCGTGCCCGTGATGCCACCAGCGAACAGCGCTACTAAAACGAACATCACGCCAAAACTTACCGGGATGAGTAGGCTCATGTCGTGGATTGCAGCTTCGCTGGCGGCAACGTGAAATGCGCCCATGCCAGTAATATAAATATCGACATTCGGATCGATCGATTTTATTTCCGCTGCGAGCTCTCGCACTCGTTTGATCATCAACGGTTGCTCTTCGGTTTCGTTAATACCGGGCAACAAGATATTGATATTAACCGCAGTGACCTTCGCGTCTTCGGCTATTAGAAATTTTCTGAGTAGCGGCTCCGCCAGGGCAATAGATTTGGCTTTAGCTAGCTGCGCATCGCTGAAACTCGAGGCGTTTTTTATTAAGTCCGCGACAACTAGATCGTCTCCCACGGCTTCCGTATGCTGAAAGTTGGTAATTGAGTCGACCCGATTTGCGAACGGAATCTGCCAAGCTTTCTTGGTCAAAGTTTCTACCAAGGGTAAGAACTCGCGAGTGAAAACTTGGCCACCTTTAGGCGCCATCACCATCATTACCGAGTCGTCTTTGGTATACATGTTCTCTATTGATTCAAACGCAACTAGGTGGGGATCCTCGGGTCCGAAATACGCACGATAGCTATTCGTAATCGTCAAATGCCGTGCGCCGCTCGCCGCGATTACCACGAGCACGAGGCTAACTAGGATGATCAGCCAACGGGCCCGAACGACCCAAGCCGCGAAACGAGATTCCAATTCGCGCATTGAATTTACTTCCTAAAACGAGTTAATCGACCCGGAGTGTTCGGGGACCGGGCGACGGATTGAGCGATTGCGCCGGTCAATTAGCCAGCACACCAGTCCAGCTGGTCGTCCCCCATTGAGTGGTCCAGTTTAAATGTTAGTGCATGACCGGCCTGTCTACCATCGGAACGATGGTTTCCGGGGCTGGCGGGCGGTAGCCCAAAGCACTGTGTGGTCTCTTGGTGTTGTAGTGTTTC
>CAWLAW010000535.1:0-2991 GCA_963854885.1 Gammaproteobacteria bacterium
GGGCAACGCTTGCAGCGATTGATTTGTCCACCGGGGAACGACTTTGGCAGGTGCCCCTTGGCACATTGGAGGGCATGATTCCGCTGGTCGGGAAATATTTTAAAGGCTCGCCAGGTTTCGGTGGACCCCTGACGACGAAGTCGGGTCTCATTTTCGTCGCCGCCACGACCGATCCGTATTTACGCGTGTTCGATATCAACAACGGTGAAGAGCTCCGAAAAATCGCGCTACCGACGCAAGCCGCTTCCGTCCCGATGAGTTACAGAATCAAAGAACAGGGCCGGCAATACGTCGTTCTCGCAGTCGGCGGACATTGGACCGGGACGTTCGAATCCGCCGATCACCTGATCGCGTTCGCATTAAAAGCGCGTTGATCCTAAATCGAACCGAGAATCGATCAACGGCGTCCGTCACGTCGGCTTCGTGCAGCGCCCGATCGCAACCGCATCGGCATTTGGAGGTAAATAATTAATCGGTTAGGCAACGTCTCGAGCATCGCTCTGGCACTTCTTGTTGCCGTCAGCTTTGCCGCCAACTCAGTCTTTGCCGCCCTTGCCTATGCGGGCGGAAGCAATGCAATTTCCGTTTTGATCGCGCGCAGTTCTGTCGCATTTTTTGTTTTGTTAGTCGTGTTGACGCTTAGTTCGACGAAGTTAGCTCTACCGACGCGACAGCGAAACGTCGCGCTCGTGCTTGGGGTCTTGATGGCTGTCTCTTCCTACACATTACTCGGCGCACTGGAGTACATGCCCGTCGCTCTGTGCATTATTACGCTGTACACCTATCCGCTGATCGTTGCCTCGATTGGATGGATCAGTGGTAATGAACCATTTCGACCGCGTTTCGCAGTCGCACTAATCGTTGCATTCGTCGGACTCGTGCTCGCGCTCGACCTACCCGGGGCGATTCCGAATGTAACCGGCATTGCCTTATCGCTCACCGCAGCAATTAGTATCTCAGTCCTGTTAATCGCGAGCGAACGAGAGCGCGGCAGCAGCGATTCCAGGCCGTTTACATTGCATATGCTGAGCGCCTGTATGCTTACCTCAATTATCGCTTCACCAGCATTGGGGGAATTCGCCTTTCCGACGACCGCAAGCAGTTGGGCTGGTTTCATTGGCGCACCGATTTTTTATACCTTTGGAATTATTTTCCTGTTCGTCGCGATATCCAAGATCGGCTCGCTGAAAACGGCGTTGATCCTAAACTTGGAACCGGTATCCAGCGTTATTCTGAGTTATTTCATCCTCAGCCAAAGTTTGAAACCATTGCAACTTGCAGGCATTGCATTGGTTATTGTCGCCGTTGTCTCTACAGAAGACAGACACCTCGCAACAGATTGAGTTGTCCTCCTCGATCCAAGTTACGTGCCATTCCCGGCTACGCGATAGCTTGAAAAGCCAAGATTAGCGCGCAACGTCGAGCTCGAGTAATCTTCATGAAAAAGATCGCGACGCTGCAGCTCGGGGACAACCTGATCGACGAATTCTTCGTAGGTTCCGGGCACGTGACTAGCGCCAATTACGAACCCATCACAGGCACGTTCGCAAAACCATTGCTCTAGTTGGTCGGCGATTTGCTTTGCCGTTCCAATAAAGTTCGGTGCCTCCTTAATGGTTCCTCTAGCGCTATAAACGATAAAATCATTGACCGTTGGATTACGCTTTCCCGACAGCTTCAAGACGCGATCGCGAATTGCAAGTAAGCCACTGAAATTCGCTAATTCTTCGTCGCTAAATGGTTCATGCAGCGCCTTGGTCGCAAAATCGAAATTCAGCACTTCTGATAGTAAGGTGAGTACGTCGATCGGTTCTGCGAGCGCCTCAATGAATGCCGCTTTGTCTTCCGCCTCACTTTGCGTTGCACCAACTATCGGAACAATCAACGGTGCGATCCGATAAGAATCCGGATCACGATTTTGCGCGATCGCCTCGTCTTGCATTTCGCCATAAACTTTTTTCGCAAACTCAAGGTTTGGGAAAATCGCAAAAATCACTTCGCCCCACCGCATTGCGAATCGCCGCCCTCGCCCGCTCTGCCCCGCTTGAATGATGACAGGATGCGATTGCGGCGTTTGCGGAACTGGAAACGGTCCGCGTGACGAAAAATACTCGCCATGGTGGTCGAGTTTATGCACCTTTTTTGAATCGGCAAATTGCCCGGTCTTGCGATCCATAATGAGTGCGTCTGGTTCCCAGCTATTCCAATGGCCGAGAACGACTTCCATGAATTCATCCGTGCGATCGTAGCGGGTATCATGCGCAATCACACCGCTGTGCCCCATGTTGAGGGCTTCCGAATCATTCAACGAGGTCACGACATTCCATGCCGCCCGGCCCGCGCTCATGTGGTCAAGCGTCGAAAACTGCCGCGCGATATGAAACGGTTCGAAATACGTTGTGGACAATGTCCCACCTAAGCCGATTCTAGATGTCACCGCACCAATCGTTGCCAGGATCGGGATCGGATCCATTTTCACGACACGGATGCCATGCTCGACTGATGCATGATGCGCGGCAGCAAAAATATCCGGCATCGCCAGGCGGTCGTCAAAAAACACCATGTGAAACTTTCCACGCTCAAGCGTTTTTGCGACGTGCTGGTAATAGTCAGCGCTCATGAAGTCCTGGCGAGACTCGGGGTGACGCCACGAACCCGGATAGTTCGAACAATTTTGCGCCTGCATAAACCCAACCAAAGCCATCTGTTTATGCATTGCCGATCCTCATCCGCAGATTCTTAAACGCGACAGCAGCGGAGCGCTAAATATCATCAAAGTTACCGTGCCGTCCTTTGCCTGAGGCAAATCTTGCCGCACCCTGCACGCCTTCTTTAGCTAGCACTTCTTTGCCACCATAAAACTCACCTTGCAGCCCTTGCTCGATGCCCACCCCAGAATGAGCGTAAACGGAGGCCCGGTCGGCGCGCAGACAACCTTGCGGGAAACGGGCAATCGATCGCGCTAACTCCTCTGCCGCCCGACGCGCGTCG
>CAWLAW010000536.1:0-2977 GCA_963854885.1 Gammaproteobacteria bacterium
CTTCGAGTCTCTTGAAATCACCCACATCATCCAGCAATAAGCGAATGTCGGACTTGTTCTCCGTAGGACGCGTGGCATTAAGAAAATCGAGATGCCCTAAATCTATGGCAATCAGGTGATCGAATTTGTCGAAATCTTCGGGGTCGAATTGGCGCGCTTTCAATAATGAAATATCGGCCCCCAGTTCTTGTGCCAGTTCAATTGAGAGCGGCTGCGGGGGTTCACCAACTAAAGCGTGAATTCCGGCCGAGTCAACTTCGATATCAGCCGCCCGACCGGCCTCGATGATTCGAGAATTTAGTAAGCCTTCAGCAAGTGGCGACCGACACACGTTACCCGTACACACAAACAGCACTCTTATCATCCGCTTAGTTACCCTTTAAAGTTTCATTTTCCGAACTAGGCGATCGTAGTCGGACTGCGTATCAACTCCAACGCCGCAAGGGGCTACGGCATCTGGGACAGCGATGACAGCCGCCGCCGCTAACGCGCGCAGCTGCTCCAGTTTTTCCCACTGTTCGAGATAAGCAACGGGCTTAGCGACAAAACTTTGTAGGTAACCATTTCGGTAGGCATAAATACCCACATGGCGCCGATATTGCGATAAATCAGCTGTCCTGCCATCACGAATGTAAGGGATCGGCGCACGACTAAAATACAAGGCGCGTTGTCGATCGTCGCGAACGACCTTAACGATATTCGGATCATCAATATCGCGCTCGCTAGCGACTGGCTCGCACACGGTAGCGATATCAACATTATGATTGTGTTCCAGAATTTCCGCTACTTGCTGAATGACAACTGCGGGAAGTTCGGGTTCATCGCCTTGAACGTTGACAACAATCGTGTCGTCGGACTCGCCACAAAACGATACCGCTTCTGCAACACGATCCGTACCCGATTCGTGTGTGTCGCTGGTCGCGATAACGCGCGCGCCGAATCCTCGCGCCGCCTGCGCGATGCGCTCGTCGTCAGTTGCAATAACCACTTCAGCGGCACCACTGTCGAGTGCATTTTCATACACATGCTGGACAATCGGCTTGCCGCCAAGTGGTAACAACGCCTTGCCGGGCAAGCGCGTAGACGCGTAGCGCGCCGGGATAAAAACTTTAAACATCGCGGACTGATGAGCAATTACGAGTCGAGGGAAATTGTCGCTGCGACGATCGAGCATTGATTGCGACAATAATATCGCTCGCGCCTCGTTCCCGTCCGATTAGCACCGGTCGATTGGAAACCCCGCTATTGCGCCAGCTTATCAACTTCTTCGTCACTCAACACGCGAGCCTCGTCCTCCAGCATGACGGGAATACCGTCTTCAATTGGATAGGCCAGCCGCGCGGATTTGGAAATGAGTTCCTGCGCTTCCTTGTGATAAATAAGCGGGCCCTTAGTTACCGGGCAAACGAGAAGATCAAGCAATTTTTTATCCATTATCGTCTCCACTGAAAACGATCGATAAACGTCGACTAAAAACATCCGGCAGTTCCGCGTTAACCGGCACGTACCAGCATCGTGATAGGCCAAAATGTTCACACTTTACTGCGTCTTTTTCGGTCATGAGTATCGGCCGTTCGTCGCCAAAATCCAGGTCGGATTTTTTATACATTGCGTGGTCGGGGAAGCGATGCGGCGTGACCCGGAATCCTTTCGCTCGTAACATTGAAAAAAATCGCTCGGGATTACCGATCCCGGCAATCCCATGCACCTCTTTATCCGATAGATTAGCTAGATCTACGCGCTCACGCGATTGTAAGTTAACGGCGCTGTTAGCGACGTATTTCATACTAAACTCACCGCGCCCGGCGATTCCATTGGTGACAACCAAATCGACGCTTTCCAGCCGTTCGGCAGGCTCGCGCAGTGGACCCGCGGGTAGACATCGTCCATTACCGAGACGCCGCACACCATCGAGCACGGCTATTTCGTAACTTCGTGCCAATCCGTAATGCTGCAACCCATCGTCGCTAATCACGATGTCGCAATCTGCATGCTTAAGCAACGCCTCGACCGCCTCACCGCGGCGCGGACCAACAGCAACTGGACAACCCGCTCTTCGTGCAATAACGATCGGCTCGTCTCCAACGACTACAGGATCGCTATCCGGTCGCACCTGTTGCGGCCAACGCTTCGCGCGGCCTTGATAACCCCGCGCCACTACCCCTGGGTTGTACCCGAGCGTACGAAAGAATTCGACCAGCCAAATTACCAATGGCGTTTTGCCGGTGCCACCGACAGTAATGTTACCGACGATAACGACCGGCACGTCCGCGGTGTACGTCGAAAGTAGACCGCTGGTGTAGGCGAGTTTACGCGCACCTGCGGATGCTCGGTATAACCACCCAAGTGGCGCTAAGGCAAGTGACACGGGATGGCGTCCGTACCAAACCGTATCAAGAATTTCGTCGACGCGCTTCATATAAATGATACGCGCGAATGGCGATTCGATCTCATTGTTCGTCTTGTATTTTGGTCGGAAAGGTAATTCGTGTTAGGCCAATTTGGCGTGCGGCATCCATCACAGTGACAACGGATTGGTGACTTGCCTCGGCATCCGCACTAATAATGACGACGGGTTCGGCGTCTGTGGGCCGCACATCGCTCAGCGCTTGCCTAACAACTGCCAGTTGCGTACTTATCAGCGCTGTGCCGTTGACGAAATATCGACCGTTTGCATCAATCGCAATTTCGATGACATCCAGTGGGTCTTCTCGCACCTCCGCGCTTGCCTCTGGCAAGGTCAACTCAATTTCCGATTCGCGAATGAATGTCGTAGAGACCATAAAAAAGATCAATAACAAAAATACGACATCGATCAATGGGGTCAGATTAACATCGACTTCTTCTTCGCCGCGAGGCCTGAAGTTCATACGGGTTCGCCTTCTTCTGGCTCGTGGACGCGCGCCCCGTGCATGGCTTCGACAAGCTTCAGCGCTTCTTGCTCCATCGCCACGACGAGACCTTCAACCCGATTGCG
>CAWLAW010000537.1:0-2975 GCA_963854885.1 Gammaproteobacteria bacterium
TTGCGCCAAGACGGCGGTGAATTGTTCGCCGCGATGCCTTTGTATTTACGCACCAACTCGTACGGAGAATTTGTTTTCGACTGGGCATGGGCTGACGCGTACGAACGCGCGGGCGGGACGTACTATCCTAAGCTCGTCTCCGCAATACCGTTTACGCCGGCGACTGGAAATCGTTTACTCGTCGCCAACGCCAGGGATTTGCCGCTCGCAATGCCAATACTTACGAACGGCGCGATCGAGTTACTCGAGCATAACAATGCTTCGTCGCTGCATTTCCTGTTCCCGAATGTCGCACAAACAGAACAATTCAAAGATCAAGATCTGCTCGTGCGCAGCGGCTGCCAGTATCATTGGTATAACCGTGATTACGCTACGTTTGACGACTTTCTTCAAGCACTCAATTCAAAACGCCGCAAGCAAATTAAGCGAGAGCGGCGTGACGCTAATGCGTCCGGAGTTGAAATCGAGGTGCTACACGGTGATGCGATCACGCCCGCACACTGGAAAGTATTTCACGAATTCTATTGCTCAACGTTTTACAGAAAGTGGGGCGAGCCGCGCCTAACAGAAGCATTCTTTTGCTATTTGTCGGAAACATTGCCCGAAGCGCCGTTGTTGGTCTTGGGCAAGCATGACGGTGAGTACGTCGCGGGCTCATTCTCGATGCGTGGCTTGGACACACTTTACGGGCGTCATTGGGGATGCTCTAAACACTTTAAACAGCTGCACTTCGAATTGTGCTACTACCAAACGATCGAGTTTTGCATTGCTGAGCAGCTGGCTCGATTCGACGCAGGCGCGCAAGGTGAGCATAAAATCATGCGCGGATTTGAGCCGGTGAAAACGTGGTCTGCGCACTGGATCGTCGATCCGCGCTTCCGCGACGCAATCGGAGATTTCTTAGCCCGCGAAACGGAACATATTGATCAGTACGTTGACGAACTTTCCGGCCATCGCGCCTATAAGCAACAGCCGACGTTTGACGAGTCAATTGTCATTTCCGGTTAGCTGATTATGGCAATTCCAGCGCCGGTGTATTGGATCCAAGAAGAGCGCCTAGATCAACAATTCCCTGGCACGACGGCAGCGCTAACAGAACCTAATGGCTTACTGGCCGCCGGCGGTGACTTATCACCGGAACGCCTGCTCGGCGCCTATCGTCAGGGCATTTTCCCGTGGTTTTCTGAAAACCAACCGATCCTTTGGTGGGCACCGAACCCTCGCTCGATCCTGTATCCGGACGGGCTCAAAATCTCCCGCTCGTTACGTAAAACAATTCGTCGCGAGCCTTTTGCCGTTACCGTTGATCACGCATTTGCCGATGTTATCCGCGCCTGCGCTGAACCGCGACGGGGCGAGCCGGGTACTTGGGTGACGCAAACTATGATTGATGCATACGAAACTTTGCATGAACATGGTTATGCGCACTCGGTAGAGTGCTGGTCCGACAATAACCTCGTTGGCGGACTTTACGGCATCGCTCTAGGCCGTGTTTTTTTTGGCGAATCGATGTTCAGCCGTGCGACCGACGCGTCGAAGATAGCGATGGTCAACTTAGCCGCGTGGCTGTGCGAGTGGGGTTACGAGCTGGTCGACTGCCAGGTTCACAACCCACACCTGGAATCGCTTGGAGCGATGACGATTGACCGCGCTGAGTTCGATGCATTGCTCACTCGCTACTGTACGCAAACGCCGGTTAACAGCGCGTGGTGCGATCGAGCAATTTCGTGACAGAACCACCGCGCACACAATCGTTGGGTTTCTTTACAACGCCACCGCACGAGTGTGGCTATCTGCCCAATCGACGGGCCGTCACTTTGTTCGTTGATCCGCGCATCAGACCGGATCGCACGACTTATTCAATTTTGTCCGAACACGGTTTTCGCCGCAGTGGCGGCCATGTCTACCGGCCGAAATGCCCAACGTGTGAGGCGTGTATTCCTATTCGCTTGGCGGTTGATAAATTTAAACCGCGGCGATCTCAACGACGGAATCTACGCAACAATGCGGATATCGTTATGCATCCTCGCGAGCCCGTTTTCGATCCGAAGCATTTCGAACTTTATCGTCGCTACATCAGCGCTAGGCACTCCGGCGGGGGAATGGAAAACCCAGATCCCGACACGTACATGGATTTTTTGACGGCGAACTGGGCGACAACGATGTTCTACGAATTCCATCGCGGCAGTGAACTTGCTGCAGTCGCGGTAATCGATCGACTAGACGACGGCCTGTCGGCCGTTTATACGTTTTTCGATCCGGATCTTCCGGCACTCGGGCTGGGGCAGTTCGCGATCCTGCGCGAGATTGAAATTGCCAAATCGCTCGGTTTGAAATGGCTCTACCTCGGATATTGGATCGAGGAATGCAGGAAGATGTCATACAAAACAGAATTTTCGCCGCACCAGTGCTTCGTTAACGGCGCATGGCGCGATCCAGCCGACTAAACGAGTAGCCGGCGCAATAGCTCGGCAATTTGCAGGCAAAACCGCCGTTGCAAGCGTCGCTAACTGGTGCGACGCCAGCAGTACGATTTAACCTCGCTAATACACGATATAACCCGATCCTTTACGCTACTCCGTCGATTGAGGCACAATGGCGGGTTAGATACATCCGGATTATCACAAACCAACAGAGGTCGCATGGCGAAAGAAGAACATATTGAAATGCAAGGGACCGTCATCGAGACCTTGCCGAATACGATGTTTCGGGTTGAGCTCGAGAATGGACACGTTGTCATTGCTCATATCTCGGGAAAAATGCGCAAACACTACATTCGAATTTTGACGGGCGATACTGTGACTGTCGAACTGACGCCATATGACCTGAGCAAAGGCCGAATTACCTACCGCGAGCGTTAACCGGACAATCGTTAACTAGCCACCAATTCGTTTGATTAAATGCTCAACACCGATATTGATCAGGCGTGACGAAAACTCGTATTCGCTACGGTCCCCACGGAAGGGATCGGGAAC
>CAWLAW010000538.1:0-2949 GCA_963854885.1 Gammaproteobacteria bacterium
GACAGAATCGCGGCGATAAATCTTTTTACCACTACAACGCGATACAACGTTGGCGGGTGGATACCGACGGGCAACTACACAATGCATAATCGCATTGCGGAATATGTAAGTCATTATCGAGAAGAAGCGCTCGCGGTTAAGGAGTGCAATACGCTTCGCCCTCTCGCGGCGCTTGTTATTATTTTTGCCAGCACTGGTGCATTTAGCGACCAAGAGAACACCGGCCACTATGGCATCGGAGCAACCCCGAGCGAGTTGTTAATTTCGACATGGGACATTGCGATTGGCCCGGACGGTGAAGAGTTACCGGAAGGCCGCGGCTCGGTTGCCGACGGCAAGGCTGTGTATGCTGAACGTTGTGCGGTTTGCCATGGGGCAACAGGGATCGAAGGTCCGGATCCGATATTGGTTGGCGGCCACGGGTCATTAACCAGCGATAAACCCGTACTAACCGTCGGCAGCTACTGGGCTTTTGCGACTACATTGTTTGACTATATTTACCGCGCGATGCCTTTCGTCGCGCCGGGATCGTTGAGTGCAGATGAAGTCTATGCGTTATGCGCGTTTTTGCTGAATGCGAACGATATCGTCGACGAGAACGTCGTGATGGATCGAGATTCGCTGCCTGCTGTTCGAATGCCGAATCGAGATGGCTTCGTCCCCGATCCGCGTCCCGCGTTTGGCGATCAAAAACGTCTAGAACGATAGGGCATTAGACCAGTTAGAGTTCATGTTCTAATCCATTGGGATATCAAATTCCGGCGCGCAGTATCTTTGTCGTCGTCGGTTCAATTGTAGAGGGAACATTATGGCCACCTTAAAAAGTCTCATCCACATGTCCGTCATCGTTTTTGCTTGTACTTGCCTGCAGGCCTTCGCGCATGGTGGTCATGGCGGCAGCGCGCAGCTGCAAAAGCACAACAATGATCGAGTCATTGCGGCGCAAGCTTACGGCGGATTACACGAAGACAAAGGCGCAGTAACAATTTCGTTCTACGGCAATATTGCCTTTGAAATTGTCTCACCGCGTGGCGTAAAAATGTTTGTCGATCCGTGGCGCAACGACATTACCGGGATGTTCCCACCTTGGTACGCGAGAGACATGCCAATCGTGCGCACGGATATTGCGATGGTAAGCCACGCTCATTTTGATCACGACGGTGTGGATCGATTACACGCCGACATGGTGATGGAGCGTATGGCGGGCAAATTCAAACTCGGGGACGTCCGCATCACGGGGATCGCAGACAAGCACGTGTGCGAATCTCAAGGAGAGTATGTGTATCGCGAACTCGTGATCAATTTTATCGATGAAGATCCTTGCCCACCGAATGAAACCCTGCAATGGGACAACAGTATGTATCTTATTGAAACCGGCGGATTGCGCATACTCCACTGGGGGGACAATCGCCAGAATCCGCCAGGTCGGGTCTGGGACATGATCGGTGATGTCGACATTGCCATTCTTGCCATAAGCGACGACGGCCACATTTTGAGTCAGAAATGGGCAGATGTGGTGATGAAAAAAGTCAAAGCGAACATCGTCATCCCAGGACACTATTACGTCGAAGGCGTGAATATCCCTGACGCTTACGGCCTTGAGTCGGCGGCGAAATGGACAGCCAAACACGAGCACACGTTACTCGACTCCGGGACGATTACGTTAAGTCCCGAAGAGGTAAAGAAATACGATCAACATGTGATGTACTTTGGCGATCACACAGCATATCCCGCCGGTGGCAGCTTGCCGACGAATAAGCCCGGAGAACTACCCCCTGTTCCAGAACCCGCTCGCGCCTGGAGGCGATTTAAGCAAAAGTAATTTGCTTCTAAATGATCGGTCAAAGCACACCGGAGCCATTGCATGAGAAATCTTATCTTATCTGGCTCCTGGGGTTTATTTGCTTCTTCACTTTATTCGAGGGCTATGACTTATTAATTATTAATCTCGCTTTGCCTTATCTAGGCGTCGATTTTGCGGTTGATGCGAAAACACTAGGCACGGCTGTCGGTTTGATTAATGTCGGTACTATTCTTGCGTTTATCCCGGTGCGCCTGGCAGACCGATTCGGCCGACGCGCGATTTTCCTAACAGCGGTTACGGGTTATACGGTGTTCACTTTTTTGAGCGCGTTTTCCGTCGGCTTATACGATTTCGTTGCGTATCAATTTTTCGCGCGCATGTTCATGGTTACTGAAATCAGTATTGCCGCGATTATTCTCACTGAGGAGATGCCGGCGCGTTATCGCGGCGTCGCCGTAACGTTAATGTTTGCGTTAAGTCTTGCCGGCGGGATCCTCGGTTCCGTAGTTTTCCCCTACGTGGTCGACACGGATTTCGGCTGGCGCACGTTGTACATCTTAGGCGCCGCCGCCGCGCCGGTTTTATTGTTCTACTGGTCGAAATTACGTGAAACCCAGCGTTTTAGAAACGGTGCAGCCAAAGAGAACGAGGTACCGCTATTACAAAGCTTCAAAGCCATTAAGATCGTTTTTCAACCGCGTTTTAGGCGGCGAGCGCTGGCCGGCGCAACAATTTGGTTTACGGTCAACGCGTGGAGCTCGAGTTGTTTGTTCTTCTTCTCTTACTATGTGACGAATGAGCGAGGTTGGGACACGGCGGCTGTGAGCTACGCGCTAACCTTGGCTTATTCGTTGGCGATTGTTGGCTACGCGACTGCAGGGCCGATGTTAGATTTTGCTGGTCGAAGAATGACCGCCACGGTGTATTTCTCGATCGGAGCGGTTGCCGCTTATGTCTGCTTTTCGGCACAATCGGCGCCAATCATTACGGCGGCCTATGTCGTTGTTCTTGGGATGCATGCCCTATGGCCGATCGCCGGGACGATTACGAGCGAGATTTTCCCAACCGAGATACGCGCGACAGCGAATGCGGTAGTCAACCACATGATTGGGCGCATTGGCATGGCTTTGGCGCCAGTCGTTGTG
>CAWLAW010000539.1:0-2949 GCA_963854885.1 Gammaproteobacteria bacterium
CCGAGTGAGGGATCCGTACGGCGCGCAGTGGCAATACAGCTCGTGATTAATCGTGAGTTGGGATTGAATTTTTGTGAAAATCCGTGGCAAGGCTCGTTCATCATCAATGAACTAACCGATTTAGTTGAGGAGGCCGTCTATCAGGAATTTGAACGTATTTCTGAACGCGGTGGCGTGTTTGGCGCGATGGACACGATGTATCAGCGTGGCAAGATTCAAGACGAAAGCCTGCATTATGAAAGTATGAAGCACGACGGCAGTTTGCCGCTAATTGGGGTCAACACATTCCTTCCCAAAAAAGGCCAAGAAGAGCAAGTCGGTCAATTGGAGTTGATGCGCTCGACAGAACAAGAAAAACAAGATCAAATCGACTCAGTGCGTAACTTCCAAGCGATTCATGGCGAGGAATTAGCCACCGCAACAGCACAATTGCAGGCGGTGGCCCGCGCGCGCGGCAATGTGTTTGAGCAGCTCATTGAGTCGGTTAAATCGGCGTCTCTTGGTCAGGTCTCTAGTGCCTTGTATGAGGTCGGTGGCGAGTATCGGCGAAACATGTAGTGCGGATGTTTCACCGCGGAAATAATTGAATGACTGAGCGAACGGTCTGCGTAGATGCGGCGGGCGCTGAGCATGGTAAAGCGGTGCAGGGATTTCGCATCGTTTCGTTGGTTCCAAGCTTAACGGAATTATTATGTGACCTCGGCCTAAGTGAGTCGCTAGTCGGTCGAACTGGTTTCTGTATTCATCCCCGCGAGATGGTGAAGCGCATACCTAAAGTGGGTGGCACGAAAGACGTCGATGTGAAAAAGGTTCGTGATTTGAACCCGAGCCATGTGGTGGTGAATATTGATGAGAACACCCGAGAGGTTGCTGCAGAGCTAGCCGCTTTCGTCGATCACGTTATTGTCACCCATCCGATTGAGCCACAAGACAACATTAAATTATTCGACATGTTGGGCTTTATTTTTTCGGCCGAGAGCCAGGCGAAAAATTTGATCGAACGGTTCAACGCGCGCTTTGAGCAGATTACTCAGAATCAAGCACGACCGCAGCACGACGTTTTATATCTCATATGGCGCGATCCATGGATGACGATTTCGCCGGATACGTACATTTCGCGCATGCTTAACTTAGTCGGCTGGCATTCAAGACCCGAAGATAACGAGCAACGATACCCGACTATCGAATTGTCGGATTACGTTGGCCGGGTTTCCAAAGTGTTGCTGAGCAGTGAGCCATATCCGTTTAGACAGAAGCACATCGACGAGATAAAAAATATTTTCGCGACCACGGCAACGGTGTCTTTAATCGACGGCGAAATGTTGTCCTGGTACGGCAGCCGGTCGATCGCAGGCCTCGACTACCTTGATGGTTTGGGCGCAGCCGCAAGCCAGGAAAGTGCCGCGTGACGAACAGCATCGAATCACCGTGTGTTGCCGTCTGTCAGTTACGTAAAGGCGACGACATTTGTCGAGGGTGTTTTCGGACCCTAGGTGAAATTGGTGCATGGAGCACAATGCCGGCTGCTGAGCGACGCGAAATTATGCATATTTTGCCGAATCGAAAAGTCGGTGTTACGGAACAAGATGACAATTGATTTTAACCAGGGGAATGACGATGGCTTACGAAACACTAAAATTTGAAGTCGCGGACCAGATCGCAACAATTACGTTTTCTCGCCCTGAAGCGGCCAACTCGTTGAGCTTCAAAGGCAGTGAAGAATTACACGAAGTAGCAACGCACTGCGCGTCGAACGCGGACATTCGAGCAGTAATTCTTACTGGCGAAGGGAAAATGTTTTGCGCTGGCGGTGACGTCGTCGGATTTCATGCCCAAGGCGACGCCATGTCCGAGCATATGCGCGGCATGACGACGTCGTTACATGCCGCTATTTCTCGATTTTCGCGAATGGATGCGCCGCTTATCATTGCTGTTAACGGCACTGCTGCCGGGGCCGGCATGAGCATCGCTCTAACCGGCGATATCGTCTACGCTGCGGAGTCGGCAAAGTTTACGATGGCGTATTCGAAAATTGGATTTTCGCCCGATGGTAGTAGTACTTATTTTCTACCGCGCTTGGTCGGTGTTCGCAAAGCCAAAGAATTGGCCTTGCTTAACCCGATATTGAGTGCGACCGAAGCCTGTGAAATGGGATTAATCACTGAGGTTGTGGCCGACGATGCATTAATGGATACAGCGCGTGCGTGTGCGCAAAAGCTCGCCAAAGGCCCGACCAAAGCGCATGGCGAAATTAAACGGTTATTCGCCGACTCAATGAGTAATACGATGGAAACGCAGATGGAGTTCGAGACGCGTGCCATTGCCGGTTTGGCGGGCAACACCGAGGATGCGAAAAAAGGCGTTGCTGCGTTTATCGCCAAAGAAAAATATGAGTTTCAGGGGCGCTAGTACGCGTTGTCCCGCTGAATGAAAAAGTAAACCTAATAGAGATCTAATAATGAAGGCACTCGTACTAAAAGAACTTGGTGGGCCGGAAAACCTGGTAATTGATGAGGTTCCTCAACCGGATCCGGCCGCGGGCGAAGTGCGAGTGCAATTGTGCTGCGCTGCGTTAAACCGACGTGATGTGTGGATTACGGTGGGGCAATATCCGAAAGTGCAGTTGCCGAGCATCGGTGGCTCGGACGGCGCTGGGGTTATCGATGCGGTTGGACCGGGTGGCGACGATGCCATGATAGGCCGAGAAGTCGTTATCTATCCGGCTAGAAATTGGGGTAACGATCCGCGCGGCGGCGGCCCCGATTTCAGGGTGCTAGGGATGCCTGACCAAGGTACGTTCGCCGAGGCGATATGCGTTCCGCTGTCCGACGTTTCGGCAAAACCTGCACATCTTTCTTGGCCGCAGGCTGCCGCGCTACCGCTCGCCGGTTTAACGTCATGGCGGGCCTTAGTCACTCACGGAGAAGTCTCTAAAGACCAAAAAGTATT
>CAWLAW010000540.1:0-2939 GCA_963854885.1 Gammaproteobacteria bacterium
CACGGCTGCCGAATAAGCTGTCGATCGCAGCTAATCGTTTGAAGTAATAGCCGACGTTTAGCTCGTCGGTCATACCCATACCACCATGCAATTGAATCGCTTCTTGACCGATCAATCGACCGGCCTAGCTGATTTGTACTTTCAATGCCGAAGCCGCACGCTTGGCCACGTTGCCCCCCTCTTGCGAGCGCAACGCGGCCATGTAAAGCAAAGATTTCGATTGCTCGTGAGCCATGAACATATCGACCATGCGCTGTTGTAAAGCCTGAAACTTGCCCAGCGGGCTACCAAATTGTTCGCGACTGTTAGCGTACTCGACGGTTGTTTTATACAACACTTCCATGGCGCCGACGGCTTCCGCCGCGGACGCGATGATGGCCTCATCGATAACGCTTTCGAGCGAGTCTAGATTCTCATCCGGATCGCCAATGCGTTGGCCTGCCGGTACGCGCACCTGATCGAATTGAATATCCGCTGCACGCAGACCATCGACTGTCGGATACGTTCGGCGCGTGACACCTTTGCTGCGGACATCCACAGCAAATATTTCGATACCGCGGGGATCGCGCTCGCCGTCGGACGATCGCGCGGTAACCAGCAAATAATCTGCCGCACGGCCGTTCAAAACCATGAGCTTCTCGCCGTCAAGAATATACTCATCACCATTGCGGACTGCTCGCGTTGTAACGAACGCCGGGTTGCTACCAGCCGCCGCTTCGCTGTAGGCCAAAGCGAGTTGTAGTTTGCCGGCTATTAGCTCGGGTAGTAGATCGCTTTGCTGTGCAGAGTAAGCCCATCGCAATCGCGGTAGAGCTTTTTCTGTCAAGAATTTTTACAAATGCACTGTCTCGGGCGCCCGGGAACCCGAGAACCCGAGCCAATTGTGTAACTGATTCTTTTAAAGTTGCTTTACTAGATTGGCGCATTGTATGCGTGTGAAACCGGTAGAAAGTTAATGTCATCGGGAGGGCGTTTATCCTTCCTATACTTCTTCCTGAACATCGAAGAAAAGTGTCCTCTGAGTCGACGCCGCTAACGGCTATTGCGCCGTTCGATGGAGCTAACCGGCTAACAGAGCCAGCAGACGGAACATCTCGCGCCAGCATGAACAGCTTTGTTCTGTGCCCACTTCTAATAGAAGTTGCACAAATTCGGCTCGCAGGGGCCGCAACCAAGGGAACATTTGTTAAGCTACCGTATGCCCAATCCTAATCCCACTCCCGGTCGCGTGCGCTCGCTTGCGGACAATGAAATCACCATGCTATTGCGTGACCTTGCCAGCCCTGTGCGGTTGGCATCATTGTCACCAAACGGCTTTCCGCTCATTTCCACGCTGTGGTTTATCTACGAGGACGGTTTGTTCTGGTGTATTACGCAACAGCGCACGCTGCTGCGGCGCAACCTCGCCGCAAACCCGCGTTGCGCGTTTGAGATCTCGCTCGATGGTCAGCGCTTTAAGCTGGTGCGCGGACAAGGGATTGCTACGCTCGATCTGGAAGAAGGTGGCCGGGTCACCGAACGCATGATCACTCGTTATTTAGGCGATCCGAATGGATCGGTTGCTGTCGCCATGCGTGCGCAAATCCCCACCGAATACGCCATTGCCATTCGGCCACTTTGGGTACGCGGACAAGGCGCAGGCTGAACGCCGGAGTGGCTTCAACGCAGGAGTTTCAGCGACAATCGCGCTCGCCCAATGACTTCAGCACGCCGGCCAGTTAAGTCTTAAGGTTTCTCGCTATCGCCCATGCGTGCGCCGAAGTCCCACGACGTGATCCAGCATGGTTTAACCCGAATAGTCATCTCTGAGTCCGGCCGTGAGCGTAGCCAGCGCGCAAGCGATGAATCTTCGTTGTCAAGATAGCGCTCGATCAGATCGTCCAACACCGGGCGCTCGCGTGCCGGCACCACACTTGCCGTGCCTCGCCCGCGGACACCGCGATAAGGCTGCGTGTCCGCAGCGATTTCAAAGCCGCAGCGCGGCTCTGCCTGCAGCCATCTGACCGCTAGCATGTTCTTCTGAACACTGAAAAGAAACTCCTCATCCGCGTAGGCATACCACAGTGAAATGACGTGCGGAAAACCATCGCTGGTAATGCACGACATGCGACAAGGCAGCACGCCCTCGCTCAGATAGGTCTTAATTGTTGCGGCGTTCCAGGCGCTGGCTTGGGTGATAATATTCGGATTCATAGTCATGTGCGTGTTTGAGGTGTTGACTGACATTAGCACGGAATCTCGCGCCCGTCCCAAGGATAACGAACCGGGATAGAGTCAATGAGACATACTTAGTTTAGCGGCTGAATTTTACGACATACCTGCAATAAAAATAAGTGCGTCCCGTGTGCTACTTTTACGCAAAAATTCGTGCTGCTCGAATTTCAATTTTCGAGACCAACACATCCCTTGAATACATTATGCTAATCGCAATGATTTGAGGACAACATCATGGCGAAAGGCGAACAAAATACTGATCATATCCCTGAAGAGCAGAGGCTTGATGCGGTCGTGATCGGAGCCGGTTTTGGCGGGTTGTATGCGCTTTATCGTTTTATCAGATTGGCGCATAGTATGCGTGTGAAACCGGTAGAAAGTTAATGTCATCGGGAGGGCGTTTATCCTTCCTATACTTCTGACGTGCGGAATTTCTGCCGGCTCAGGGGCGCAATTTCGGCCAACACCGCGTCGACGCGCAGGTTGACGACGGTTTGATGAACTGACCATACTCGACGGGATCGCGGGAAAGGCCGTTTGTTCGTCCTCTACTCGATCTAGCGTGATAAATGTAAAAAGTGAAGTATTTGTGAAGTTGGCTAGTTGTCTAGTTGTAAAATCCAAAAACGTAATGAATATTATGAGTATCAACCATCTGACTAATCTTAAAAAAGGATTCGTATTTTTGGGTCTATTCCTTTTAGTACTTTCTGTGTTGATATCTT
>CAWLAW010000541.1:0-2938 GCA_963854885.1 Gammaproteobacteria bacterium
TTCCAAGGGTCCGACCAGCGGCTAGCTAATTCGTGGTTAAGACTTTAGGGCGCAATTATTTGTATAAGCATAATTTTTGACGAGCGACGCTCGCCGCATTTTCGCTACCGTGCGCAACCGCGATGGGCTCAGTTGGGCAAAGCACCGACCCGGATTAACGTCCGAAAATCGATCTATTTAGGACGTTCGCCGAACGATCCTGTAGGTCAAAAATGTGCCCATTGCGGACCCTCGCTTTGGATACGGACTGTACAACTGAGTAGGTACTCAGCTCACCCTTTGCCAGTCCCATCGCTGTCTGGCGTCTGAATGATGAATAGCGATACTTCGATTAACATAGGGATATCACCTTTCTCCACGCATCGTCGGTTGGTCCATGAAACCCAGGATCACATGGGATATCGCTCTTGATGCCTTGCTAATGGCCGTGTGGCGACGTAATCCGACTCGGTTGGTAATCGTTCATTCCGACCGAGGCAGTCAATACACAAGCCACGATTGGCGTTCATTCATCGGTGACAACAAACTTGATATCAGGTTGAGGCGCCGTGGAAACTGCACGAGTACGAAGCTTACCCTCGGGGTATAATGCTGTCGCGGAGAGCTTTTGCCAACTACTTGAACGCGAACGGACTAAGCGCAAAATCTACGCAATCCGGTTGCATGCACGAGGCGAGGGGTTCGACTACATCGAAATGTTCGACAACCGCAAACGGCGACACGGTTTTAAAAATCGATTGTCACCGATAGTATTTGAACAACAGTTTAGTAGACGGCGCGAAAGTGCCTAGCGTTTCGGGTCCATTCACTTATCGAGTAATGAGCAGTCGGTCGCACGAGGAGAACGTGTTCTCAAGCTATACTCTGAGACTATGATCGAGTGCGACCGTCTTTGGCAGTATTCAACGGAATGAACGAATGAAGCCGTTGAGGCTACAGGGGCGGCGGTGGGTGACGAGACACTCATCGTTTTATTACCACACGCTTAGAGAGATCACGAGCAATGATTAAAAAAAAGGGAAAGCGTAAAAACCAACCATGGAACAAGGGGATCGAAGCGGGGCAACGACCTCCTTTGAGCCTTTCGCAAGTGACACGTATTAAGAAGTTTCTGGCAAAACGTGGCGATGCCGGTCTAAGAGATCTGGCACTTTTCTCAACAGCCATTGACACGATGTTGCGCGGCCAAGACCTTCTTGGGTTGGCGGTTAAAGACGTGAGAATGCGGAATCGTTCGATGCGCGACACGTTTGAACTAACGACAGCCAAATTCGGGCAAGGTGTCGAATGTGTCCTGTCGAAATCCACGGGAAAAGTCCTAGACAAGTGGATCACGCATGCCGTTAAGAAACCAAACGATTACCTGTTCACGGGCCGACTCGGCGGCGGTTTGACACCGATGTCGACCCGTCAGCTCAACCGTCTTGTCAATAGCTGGGTCGAAGCTATCGGGCTTGACGCGAGTTCATATGGAGTCGAGTCGCTGCGAAGAACCCGCGCCATGTACATACTAAACGAGACTGGAAACATGGAGGCCGTACGGATCATGTTGGGGCTTTCTGACATCCGAGCGACGGCGCTATATTTGAGTGACGCTAAACCGGTAAATACGTTAAAAATTAATCGGGCGCATCAGATCTAAACCGTTGCATAGCCCCGGATGACGCTTTCCGGCCGATCGCGTCGAACATCGCTGGGATGGCGTGCGTCTGCTTTTGAGCAACGGTCTGATTTCTCCATGTTCGACGGTTAACGTCTCGCCGACGTTCGCGTGTCGTGCCTGTGGCACGCCTTTGAACGCCGGCGCCGTTCTCAGCCCTAACATGCGTTCACCGCCGTGACGGCAGCTGCAACTGAAAATAAAACAGACAAGGCACAATCGAGCGGGCGGTCCCCTGTTGTCTGGTGCGTGCGCAACACTCTAACCAGGCAATCGAAACCGACCAGCTGCTCGCGAAATCAGGTCACTCAAGCTTCGATTACTCTGGCAGCCAACACGAGAACCCTGCTACGAATGACCTCAACCGCACCGCGTCCTAAACAATCTCCATAGCAACGCCCCCGCGGTTTCCTCCTGGGCGTTACCGAACACCCACTCCACTGCTGCAGTAGAACCTCCGCCTCGTGCCGTTGGGGTCGCTAACCAGAAGCGGGAGTTCACGCACCCTCTGAGCTCAGACATCCTGCCCACTGAATCCACTGGTGGGAGATTGAAAGATGAACTGGGAAGCAATTGGGGCGGTCGGCGAGACGGTGGGTGCAGTCGCGGTGGTGGTAACGCTGATCTATCTGGCGGTGCAGATCCGGCAGAGCAACTCTCAACAAAGGCGCGAGGAAATCGTCTCCGTGCAAACCGGGCAAAACAAATTGGTTTCGCAACTGATGGAGCCGCGCGTCATTCGCGCGTTGGCGATAATGGCGGACTCTCAACCTTCTGCGGGCGTCGCCGACCGGGCGACGGCGATTTTTTACACTGTCCAAGCCATAAATCATTTCGAGATTGTGTACGACCTATATCACAATGGATCGCTCGACGAAGAACGATACCAACATTGGGAGGGAATGTTTGTCAGCGTCGTCGCAATTAGGGGCGTCCGCGCGTGGTGGGAAGAGGGATCGGGGCGGCTAGGTTTCACAGCGAAAGTTCGCAATGTCATCGATCAAAAACTCAATGACACGGAGAACCCGCCTATTCCATTCGGTGCGATGTGGGAGGTTCTTAGTGCTGAATCCTGGAAAGGAGTCGATCTACACGATGTTGTGCCAGACACAAGAATCTAGCCATGCAAGTAGAAGAATCTAGCTAGAAGAATCTAGGACACCCACAAAAAAACATTGAGCCCGGAGAGCACTTCAATTAGCATCATCCACTGAATCTACCCCAGATCTTGTCAAGGAGGACGAGACCATGACCCAACCCCGCGCTAGCTTGGTGTGC
>CAWLAW010000542.1:0-2937 GCA_963854885.1 Gammaproteobacteria bacterium
CGGATTAACGTGCGATTAATCGATAGCCTAATCGGCGAACCGATTTGGGCGGAAACCTACGAACGCGAATTTAATGCCGCTAATCTATTCGCAATTCAGGGCGAAATATCGACGACGATCGCGGATGAACTGAACGCAAGACTAAGCGATGCGGAACAATCACGCATTAACGCCGTGCCGACCGAAAGCATGGCGGCGCTCGAAGCATACTACGCAGGCAAGTACAAACTGCACCAGCGTGCACCAGATACCATGCTCACCGCAATCCAACACTTTAGTAGCTCGGTTAAAATTGACCCGCAGTTTGGACCTGCCTGGGCAGGTCTCGCCGAAACATGGCTAGAGCTGCCAAACTACATTGCCTCAGTTGATCCCATGCGCGTTCGCATGGAAGCGACCGCTGCTGCGAACAGGGCAATAGCATTAGACCCAGAATCACCGGATGCCGCCGCAACGTTTGCCTGGAATGGGTTGCTACACTCCTACGATTGGGAAAATGCCGAAAAGACTTTCCAAAAAGCACTAGCGATCGATGCTTCAAACGTCAATGCCCTGCACTGGTACTCGCATTTACTTTCATGGAAAGGGCAACACGGACAAGCAATCGGCTTTGCCAGACAAGCGGTGCAAGCCGACCCGCTATCGACTTTGATGGCGACCAACTTAAGTTACGTACTTATTGATGCCAGACAATGGGACGAAGCGTTTGATTTAGGCGCGAAAATATTAGCCCACAAAGAATATTCGTCTTTAACGGAAAACTTGTGGATTGGCAAAATGCGCGCAAGACGCGCACTGGACGCAGCTCTCGACTTAGAGCGCTGGGCAAGGCAGACAGATCGCGATTTGGAAGCGGCTATCCGCCTTGGAGAAATCGTGGTTCACGTGCAGGCTGGGGGGGAAATAAGCGACGACGTTGCCGAGATTATTGGTAAGTTGCACATTGAGACGCAACTTCCCGAAGTGTATGCAGCGTTAGGGGATACTGAAAACACCATTGCCACCCTTATCGAACTGCAGAAAACCGGCATTGGATTTCGCAGCATCCTCTCGATGCGAATTAATCCGGCCTACGATTTCGTACGAGAAGATTCAAGATTTCAGGCACTGCTTGAAACCATCAGACTAAGCGAATAATTGCGATAGTCGAAATCTGATTCCACATCGCTCGCCAACATAATTTATCACTAGGAGGATATTACGTTCGCAGGAACGGCTTGATGGACAGGAGTCCGAATGCAGAGAAGGTCGCGGATGGCCGAGAAAGACCCAGTCGCGATTGTAGTCTCGTCAATATGCCGCATTGATCAAGTGCTGCAATCGCGGCTAGAAGCCGCTCCTACGAAAGGCCAAGAGTCGAGACCGGAATCGAACCTCTTTTCGATCCCGATTTATCGAAACGAAAACTATTCGGCAGTACGGCTTACAGCGGTCACCATGACTTCAAACCGTGCACCGAATAAGAGCTCACCAGAGCCCACAAAGGCCCGTGCCGGATACTCTTTAGTAAAATAGGTTTTGTAGACGGCATTGAACGCGCCGTAATGCGCAACATCAGAACAGAATACCTGTACTCGAACCACATCATCCATTGTGAAGCCAGCGGCTTCCACATTCGCCTTAACAGCATCCATGACAGCGCGCGCCTCGTCCGCCGGGTCTTCCGGCACCTTGCCATTGATCAATCCGAGTGATCCCGAGACATACATCGTGTCCCCAACGATAACGGCACCGCTAAAGGGTGGCACGTTCTCATCGGCGACAGATCGCCCATCGAAATAGCTGCGGTCTTCGTGTGCGCTTAAGCTTCCGACACTCATTAACGCCAAGGCCGCGACAAACACTGAGCTTCGTTTAATTAGTTTCATTCTGATAACTCCTTTGTTATTCGTCTGATATAGAGACGAGATCAATCCCCATAGCTTGAATTTTACTGTTCAGTGCTGGCACATGTTGTCTCCACACCTCTTCAATCAATTGCAGTTCGGACTCCAACGCTGCACTCAATTCGTCGCGAACACCTTCTGCTCCTCTAGTCGGGCGCGACTCACCAACATCGACCGTACGCATTAAACTCGTCAGCTTGTTGTTGAGTCTGACCGGGTAATTCAAAGGATCTTGTCGACTCTCATTTTGCGTTTGGTAGATCGATTCTTCAATTGGCGTGACTGTATCGATCAGGACGATCACTTCTTCAAGCAAGTCAGCGACACGCGAATCCGACTCTGCATCGACTTCGAGACGCTCCTGTAGCGCCTCCAGTTGAGCGCGTAACTTGCGAATCTTTCGCACTTCTCCATGGGCTCGCGACAAGAGGTTTCGAGCATCCATGATGAAGTCGAATTGTGCCCGGTAGTCTGCGCCGCTCGATGTGGACCGAGGATCCGCAAGAACTTCAAACTCAACATCTCGTACTGTTGAGCCGACGGTCAATTCTGCGCGATAGCGTCCGGGCACCGCCTTGGGTCCCTCGCGCATGTCCGCCCACATAATCAGATCGTCGAATCGTTCCATACCCGGATAACGCAAATCCCAAACGAAACGATTCAACCCTTGTTCGGCTGTAAGCAGCGCCAGATCTGGCGGGTCATTCGGGCCGAGTTCGGTCTCTTCCTTTTCATCGGGCTCCAGTTCTCTCATCCATGTCCAGATGGGTTCGGCGCCACGATCCTCATAAACGCTTAAGGTGATTTCTGTGTCCGGTGACGGCTCTGCCGCGAACGCGTAGTGCAGCACGACGCCAAGAGGTGGGTTAGTACCCGCATTTACCGGATTTTCCGAACGCCCACCTGCAGTCAATCGATAGGCATCGCGCGGCGCGTATAAATGTGCGGCCGCATCGCTGGCTTCCAGTCCGATTTGATGCAAAACGTTTAGATCATCCAAAATCCAATACCCTCGCCCCTGTGTCGCAGCGATCAGTTCCTTCTCTTTGAT
>CAWLAW010000543.1:0-2930 GCA_963854885.1 Gammaproteobacteria bacterium
CATGTGATTTGCCGGAATTGAAGTCGCTGACTGAATGACGTGCATCGGATCCATACCGTGCTTGACCATCTCTGCGAATTGCTTCGCGCCGAGATGATGCGGCAGAACACCGAGATCGGTGCCAAACATCAATGTGACACCTGCGTCTAGCGCCTTTCTGAACACAACACGTTGTGCTTCCATCGTGTCTTCATTTTTCTGCATGAATTCTGCGGCGTAGCCGTGTGCTTCTCCGACTTCCGCCGTATAGGTGCCGTTGTAGACATCCATTGAAAATGCGACATCGTGTTCGACGGCTAGTGCTACGGACTCGTCATCACCGAGCGATGCGTGCTCGATGGAATCAACACCCGCTAGAATGGCATCCTTAATGGACTCGGCGCTGTGCGCATGGGCGGCGACCTTGATGCCGGCGGCCTTCGCGACATCGACCACGGCCTGAATTTCCTCGGGCGTCATTTCCGGTGCGCCGGGTACACCGCCGTAGCCGAACACGGCACCGGAGGCGATGATCTTTAAGAAGTCGGCGCCGCCGTCAACGTTGGCCTTTGCCGCTGCGCGGAACTCATCGGCACCGCGCGCAACGCCCATGCGGAAGTTGTCCGGGATCTGGCTGTCGTCGACGCCAGGTATATACAAGTCACCGCCGCCGTGCGGGATTGTCAGATAAGGACCCGCGAATCGAATGCGCGGGCCGATAACGTCGCCTGCGTCGATCTGGTCGCGAAGGTCTCTTGCTACCCACGCCTGGTAGGTGCCGACATTTCGCACCGTGGTAAACCCGGAATCGAGGATGATCTTGCCGAGTTTCGCAGCAAGCGCCTTTGCTTCCTCGGGTGTGCGTCTGAGATAAATCGTGTAGTCGTCGAAATCCTCAGGAATACCATCGACGTGGACATGCATATCGATTAACCCAGGCAGGCATGTGTAGTCACTGAGGTCGAGGATCTTTGCATCGGCCACCTGTGCCGGAGATTCACTGCTGATTTGGGTAATACGATGGTCACGAATGACGATTGAACGCTGTGATAGCACCTCGTTTGATACGCCATCAATCATCGCGCCGCAGTGGATGATACGGTCGGCGGACATCGGTGGCGCAGGAGACTCGGATTGACCGCAAGCGGTGACCAGCAGTGAGCCGAGGGTAATGACAGCAATGCGATTCATCGGCTTCTCCAATTGGATAAGTCCATCAGGACAACCAACGCGCAATAATATTGCCCAGATCGTTGGTCGTGTGTGCAATTTCGGCAGCCCCGGCGTTATTGAGTTCGTCAACTGAACCGTAACCGTAAGAAACGCCCAAGGGCTTAATGTCATTAGCAACGGCGCCCAGCAAGTCGTGCTTGCGATCACCGATCATGACGCGGAATGTGGCCTCGGGGTTCTGCTCGACAGCATAGGCTAAGAGATCAACCTTGTTGGCGCGAGAGCCATCCAGTTCGCAGCCATAGACTGTGTCGAAATACTGCCCCATCTCAAAGTGATCGACGATGCGCTTCGCCGCGATGCGAGGTTTGCTGGTGGCGACGAACATACGGCAATTGAGATCGGCAACCCGAGCGAGCGTGTCGTGGATACCCTCATAAGGGTCGGTCAGGGTTCCATCAAGATCAAAGTAGACGTGCGGTTGCATCGGCGTAGCATAACAGGGTCGGTGTGGTTGATAATCACCACAATCAATACAAAGTGGAAGCGCGATGGCAGGTGTGGAGAACAGGGTTGCGATGGTAACCGGTGGTGGCCGAGGTATTGGTCTTGCAACCGCAAATCTTCTGGCGGAGCGCGGCGCGAAAGTCGTTTGTGTTGCCCGCAGTGAGGCAGAGCTAAAAGCTACCGGTCATGGCTACGTTGTTGCTGATCTTGCCTCGCCCGAGGGCTGCGAGAAGGCCGTGCAGGATGCGGAGAGTAACGTCGGACCAATCGATATCCTGGTTTGTAATCATGGTCTCGGGTCTGCACATGAGGTTGTCATCTGGGAACAGGAAATCAAAACCTGGGAAACCACGATGCACATCAATCTCGACGCGCCGTTTTATCTGTCACGACTCGTTACGAAGGGTATGGTCAAGCGTCGCCACGGACGAGTGGTCTTTACAAGCTCAACGGCCGCCAAAGTCGCCGAATATGCCGGCAGCGCCTACAACAGCTCAAAGGCAGGTCTGCTGGGGCTGATGCAGTCCGTGGCTGAGGACTGCGGTGAGTTTGGTATCACGTCGAACGCGGTACTACCTGGCTGGGTGCGCACAGAAATGGCGGAGAAACACGCTGCCGCTGAGGCGCTGGAGCGAGATGTTAGTACCGAGCAGGTTTGGCAGGAGCGCGCCGCGCTCTATCGTGCAGGCCGGGTGGCAACGCCCGATGAGGTTGCGGCAATGATTGCCTTTCTTGCCTCCGATGAGGCAAGCGGCGTTAGCGGCGAGGCCATCCGAGTGTCCTTGGGCGGTGTGATGTGAGTGCAATGATCGACGAAAATCAAAACACCGTATCGAACACGTGGACTCAGCCCCTGGCGATCGAAAAAGACATTCCGGATCATGCAGGAGAGCCTCAAGATCTGGGAGGGGCTCGCTGACGAACTGGGCGAGGACGTCGGTTTCGCTCGTGGTGGTTGTACGTTCACTGCGAAAACCGATAGAGAAATGTCGGAGCTGGCAGCATGGGTCATGATTGCGAAGCAATCGAAAAAAAACCTGTCGCGTATCGGCCTCCGGTGATTTTGCATCGGCGTTGAATTGGCCGGAAAAGAAGAAATCGTCGAGAGGCGGTTTTTTATGGATCCTAGAGACCACTTGATAGGATAAACTAGCGGAAAAGGCGTCGAGATTCGTCTAATCTCTAATGGTCTGGAGACCGGTGTTTACTATGGCGGAAATGAATAAGTTAGATGGCCTGTTCGTCGCGATGCGGAACGAACTGGCACGATC
>CAWLAW010000544.1:0-2930 GCA_963854885.1 Gammaproteobacteria bacterium
TCGCGCTGCAATTCCCAGGCAGTCAATCGTGCGCCTTGAAACCATGGGCGCGTCTCGCCGGCAAATACGCGTTGCAAGTTTTTATGCTGCCGGGCACTGCGTATCACACCAAGCGCCGTACCGTAACCGGCGGTGGCTAAAGCGCCCGCGTTGCAATGCGTGACGACGGTGCTATTTAGCGGCAGGAACTGCGCGCCCAATTCACCCATTTTTCTATTTGCGCTGACATCTTGTTCACACAGGTTATTTGCGACTTCAAGCAAAGCGCCGTGCGGTTCGCCAACGATATGCGCAAAGTGGGTGGTCATTTCGTCGACAGCCCAAGCAAGATTTATGGCAGTCGGTCTGGCTGACTTTAAATCGGCTAAGTCGGCTTGAACGGTATCTCGCCACTCATTTGGATGACGTTTGTGTGCGGCACTAACAGCCAATACCACGCCGTATGCAGCAGCAATACCGATGGCTGGCGCACCCCGCACGACCATCGTTTGAATCGCGTTGCGTACCTCTGCAACACTTGCGCAACGAACGTACTCAAGTTTGTGCGGCAACTGACGTTGGTCGATCAAGAACAACGCATCGTCCGCCCAATATAATGTCTCCACATCCGAGCTGGCGTTCATCATCACACTCTGTTTGACGCTAGATTGGCTATGTTACCTTAATGGCATCAGGCCGCATCGGTCTGGAGGACTGAAATTAATGCACGTCGACCAAATATTACATGCCAGCTGGGTGATCCCGATGGAACCGGATATCGGGACTCTTACCGATCACTGCGTGGCCATTGTTGGTGACCGGATCGTTGACGTGCTGCCGAGCGCGACAGCTAAAGACACACTCAGCGCCGAATTAGAAATCGAACTCTCCGGTCACGCCTTAATTCCGGGCCTGATCAACTGCCACACCCATGCTGCAATGTCATTGTTTCGTGGATTGGGAGATGATCAGCCGCTGTCTGATTGGTTGGAGAATGTTATCTGGCCCGCTGAGGCGCAACATGTCGATCGCCAATTTGTCCACGACGGCGCGATGCTTGCTGCGGCCGAGATGTTGCGCTCCGGTACGACGTGTTTCAACGACATGTATTTTTTCCCGGACGAAACCGCGGCGGCGGCAATCGAAGCGGGCATTCGTGCCGTGGTCGGTATGATAGTGATTGGGTTTCCGAGCGCCTGGGCATCGAACGATAACGAATACCTGAACAACGGCCAAAAAGTGCATGATCAATATCGATCGCACCCGCTAATCCAGACGACGTTTGCGCCGCACGCACCCTATACGGTCAACGCTGAAACATTACGCCGCATTGCCACGCTAGCGGAAGAACTCGACGTACCGATACAAATGCACATTCACGAAACTAAATTCGAAGTACAGCAATCAATCACCGAACATGGACAACGCCCATTAGCGTTGCTGGAGCCTCTTGGATTACTGTCACATCGGTTAATGGCGATCCACATGACACAGTTAACCGAAGAAGAAATTACTCAGGTGGCGCGCGCTGGAATCAGCGTCGTACATTGCCCTGAATCAAACTTAAAACTTGCTAGCGGTTTTTGCCCGGTCGCACAGCTTCTCGAGCAAGGCGCAAACGTCGCACTGGGTACAGACGGTGCGGCAAGTAACAACGATCTTGACATGTTGAGCGAGATCCGAACCGCTGCATTGCTTGCTAAAGGCGTCGCAGATGACGCCACCGCTGTTCCTGCGATGCAGGCGTTGCGCATGGCGACTATAAATGGGGCACGAGCGCTAGGCATGGACGCAAATCTAGGGTCGCTAAAAAAAGGTAAGCTTGCGGATATTGCGGCTATCGATCTCAGTGGCGTTGGCGCCGCTCCGTTATACGATCCGGTCTCACAAATTGTCTACGCCGGACACCGCGATCAGGTGACGAACGTTTGGGTCGGAGGACGTCGTGTGGTGGCCGACCGTCAATTGGCGAACGTCGACGAAAGTGCGTTAATTCGCGCCGCGGATAAGTGGCGGGCGAAGATTTTAGCGAACAATTAGAGGCATTCGCTGCTGGATAAAACTACGCGAAACCATTATCGGCGTTCAATCGGTCCCATCGATTAACAATTGCGCAAAATAAGTCGGCAGTTTTCTGCGCATCATAAATCGCTGAATGTGCTTCCTCTTGATCCCACGCGATACCGGCGGCTTGAACTGCTCGGGCGAGTACCGTCTGGCCTAGCGCAACCCCCGCGATAGCTGCCGTGTCGAACGTACTAAATTGGTGGAACGGGTTTTTTTTAATCTTTAGCCGATGTGCTGCGGCTTTTACAAACGCCAAATCGAATGCCGGATTGTGGCCGACTAGGATTGCCCGAGTGCAGCCATGATCTGCGACTGCTTCGCGCACGCTTTGAAATATTTCGCCAACTGCTCTGTCCTCAGAAACGGCCATCCGAAACGGGTGAAACGGATCGATCTTATTGAATTTCAGTGAAGCCTCATCGAGGTTCGCGCCTTCAAACGGCTCAATTTGATGGGCGATTGTTTCGCTGCGATTCCAACCTTTCTCGTCGGACCAATCCAAAAACACGGCCGCCATTTCGAGCAAAGCATCGCGTTTCGAGTCGAAACCGCCGGTTTCAACATCAACCACCACTGGCAGAAAACCACGAAACCGACTTGCTACAACGTTCTTTTCCAAAAAAATATTCCCGATCGCTAGATTCAGACCCTGGTAGCTTAGCGCCGTTTGGTGCAATTCGACAGGAATTCTGAAGAAATTTGGCCGTTAACCACAGCCGGAGGCTTGCGTGCATTGGTGAGGTTTCTTATCGTGCGCGTTGACTATTGAACGGCTAAACGAAATGCGCTATCGGATGCTCGGGAAGAGTAATATTGAAGTCAGCGAGCTCGGGCTGGGCACAATGACGTTCGGCGAGCAAAACGACGAATTAGAAAGTCATAGA
>CAWLAW010000545.1:0-2925 GCA_963854885.1 Gammaproteobacteria bacterium
TAATCGCTTAATCACCCCGCGACTGCGGATACCGGTGCCATCAGCGGTCGCACCGGCCAGCAGGTCCACTACCCTTGATATGCTTTTCGAGAATTACGTTGACTAGTTTTTTTCTTTTTATTCAAAGTGATAGGACAGACTTGCAGAATTCGCGTTGACAATAAGCCCGTTCCCAGCGAGCAAGACAGCTATATCGCGGATCCACCTCGACGTTACCAAATCGAGCGAATTGCAACGCGGCCGCGAGCGTACAATCGGCCATAGTTGGCATCTCACCGACTAGAAATTGGCGCCCATCGTTCAGCAATGATTCCACATAGTTGAGCCCAGTAATTAATGTTTTGGACGCGTCGGCAGCAATGTCAGCGCTTTTTGGCAAACCAATTGGTGAATTCGTCGCATGGACATAGCGCCCTATTGGGGTCAGCACTCGCAGCTCGGTTATCCGTTCTACCTCGCGCGCTTGCGCTCGTTCGCGAGGATTCTGTCCGAGCATGCAAGGATCGGGGAACAGATCCTCAAGGTAATCCATGATCGCACGAGATTCTATAATGTAGTCGTCGGGGCCAATTTCGAGTACCGGCACGGTTGCGAACCTTGTCCGTTGCAGATGCGCCGCCTCGTTTTGTTCACCCTTGATTAGTTTCACGCGAATTTCGTCGAGGGAGATGGCCGCACCGCCGGCAATCTTTTCAGCAATGTACAGCCGAACCTTCGTTGGGTTTGGCGCAACTTCCACGTAATAAAGTTTCATTAATAACAATTGGAAAGTTAGAAAAGGCCGCAACGACCCTGGTCGCACTGCGGCCTCGAAAGGATTTAGGCGGCCTTGGTTTTACTCGCCAGATGCGCTGCTTCCAAACGTCGCAGCTCTTCCCAACCCAAATAATGCGTAAAGCCATCGTCGTCATAAAACAACACCGGCCCGTCGCAAATAAATAAATATTCCGTATCTTCCAACGCTTCGGTCGCGCCGTGTAGCATGCCGTTTGGTTCGTAGATGTAATCACCGGCGTCTAGTACGCCGTCTCGAACACCCAACTTACCGGACAATATAAACGTGTGTGAGGCTGTTAGGTGTTTGTGTTGCGGAGCGATATATCCTTTCAGCCAGCGAAATTGCACAGCCCACCGACCGCTTTCTGCTCCTGTCCAGAGTATTTTCAAGAACCCACGTTCCGGGTCATCAGGGATGGGGATCCACTCGTGTTCGCTTGTTTTGTATAAGGTATCCATTAATTCTGGATTGAGCGGTGAAATATCCTGTGGCATGGGCATCTTGTCGTCCTCCATTGGGAATCGGTTGTCAGGCGGTTATTCTAGCTTCTAATAGAGTCCTTGTAATTGGTCATTTACGGTCCACATCGAGGGTTACTATGACAAGGATTGCCGGAAAAAGAGCGGTCTCGGCGGTCGCGAACCATCCGTAACCAGCAACCGATAGTTACTAGCGACGGTTATTTGACCCCAACGACCGCACCAAACAGGTCGTAATCGTCTGCTGCGGATATTCTCACGTCATAAAAATTACCGACCGTTAGCCGCTTGGTTTCGGCGTCAGATATGTGCACCAACCCGTCGATGTCAGGTGCATCAGCAAAGCTCCGCCCAATCGCAATTTCGCCATCCACTTCATCAATTAGCACCTCGAGCGTGCGCCCAACGTGACGCGCTAGGCGATTTCGACTAATGGCTTGCTGGGTCTGCATAAACTCCTCCCAACGCGCCTGCTTCTCTGGTTCGCTTACCGCGCCGGGCAAACTATTGGCGGCGGCGCCGTCAACAGCGGAATATTGGAAACAACCTACTCGGTCGAGCTCTGCTGCTTCGATGAAATCAAGCAATAAATCGAAATCTTCACCCGTCTCGCCCGGGAAGCCGACAATAAAGGTGCTGCGCAACGCGATATCCGGACAAATTTCCCGCCATCGTCGAATTCGGTTCAATGCGTTCTCTGCATGCGCTGGGCGACGCATCAGTTTCAGGATTTTAGGACTTCCATGTTGAAACGGAATATCGAGATACGGCAATACCAGACCGTCGGCCATTAGCGGAATGACATTGTCGACGTGTGGGTACGGGTAAACATAGTGTAGACGCACCCAGATCCCTAGCTCACCGAGCGCGCGACACAATCCGATCATATCTGCCTTGATCGGTTTGCCTTGCCAAAAACCCGTGCGGTATTTTATATCGCTGCCGTAGGCACTGGTGTCCTGCGAGATAACTAACACTTCACGGACTCCGGCGTCCGCTAAACGCTGAGCCTCATTCATTACGTCATCGATTGGACGGCTTGCTAGCCGTCCGCGCATTGACGGAATAATGCAAAAACTACACTTGTGATTACATCCTTCGGATATTTTTAAGTAAGCATAGTGACTAGGGGTTAATTTGATCCCCTGTGGCGGAACGAGATCGACGTAGGGATCATGTTCGTGTTGATAAGGAAGGTGACGACGCACGGCACCCACGACAGCCTCGTACTGCTGCGGACCGGTGACACTGAGGACCCCCGGGTGTAACGACTTAATCTCATTTTCGTTAACACCGAGACATCCAGTGACGATGACACGCCCATTCTCACTCAATGCTTCGCCGATCGTCTCGAGCGACTCCGCTTTCGCGCTATCTATGAAACCGCAGGTGTTGACTACGACCAACTCGGCGTCGGCGTACGTCCCAACGAGTTCATACCCGTCGATGCGCAGTTGGGTCATGATTCTTTCGGAATCGACTAATGCCTTGGGGCAACCCAAACTAACGAAGCCTACTTTTGGCGGTGTCGTCGGGTTATTTTGCATAGTTAAAAATCATGAAATAGGAATGAAACATAGGAATAGCTTTGTAAGTGACTAATAACATAACTAATAACCCAATTAGTAACCGAGGGCGCAGCCGTCGAGCCGCGGTTCGCTGGCCCCA
>CAWLAW010000546.1:0-2920 GCA_963854885.1 Gammaproteobacteria bacterium
GGAGCTACAATCCCGCGGGATTTATCGCGACCAGTACAGCGCCCAGACGCTGGCCGGGCACCTCAAAAACTAATCGTACGGCGGGTCTAACAGGCGCCGAAGCGAAGTGCGCTTTGTGGCCGATTTGCGCTTCCCGCTACGCGCCATTTGCCGACTACCGAACGTATACGGATCGTGATATCCCGCTATTTGTTTGCGAACGACACTAGTCGCATGAGAAGGCCTAGGCGTCGTATTGCGAGGTGCTTAGCCGAATAACCGACGGAAGTTATCTTCGTAAAACCGTTGTTTGCTAATTTCCGGGACCGTCGCGTCGGCTAAAAATAGCTCGAAGCGCTCGATCGGATTTTTGCTTCCTTCGTAGTGGGGGTAGTCGCTGGAAAACAAGTAAAGTCGATCGTCACTTTCTTTTACTAATTGGCCGATGTCTTCGTAGACGTACGGCGTAAAGCCCAAATGTTCGATCGCCGTTTCAGTTGCACTGCGGGTCAAGGCGCCAATGTCCGCCTCTTTTCGCCAGATCTGCTGAGTCCAATCCAGGCGCTTCAGCCAACTCGGTACCCAACCGGCACCCAGCTCGATGGCCCCGCCGCGCAAATTGCGGTGGCGCTCGAATACGCCGTCGAAAATCATCGCGCCGAGAAACAATTCGGCATTGTGATGTAGCGCGAGCATATCTTTACCGCGGACATTCTCACCACCGCCGAGCCAATCTGTCGGTTGCGGCCGGCCAGTGTTCATCCACGCCGGATCGACTTGCAGTGGTTCACCGCCGACGTGCAGTACGACCGGGACGCCAGCTTCGGCAAGTTTCGCCCAGACGGGATCGAACGCGTTATGACCCGGCGAACGGCCGCCACACGCGCTGTGCGAAACCCAGGCGGCCTTAAGATCCAGCGATAATAGCTGATCGAGTTCCGCGCAGGCGCTGTCGGGATCATCGAGCGGCACGGCGCCGACGCCGTGCAAGCGAGGATCTGCAGCACAGAAATCGGCCATCGCACGATTGTGGGCGGCTGCGGCGCCGTATTTCAACGGGATGTTGTCGCCGTAGAACGTTTGAGATGCGCTGAAGGTTGAGAATACTAATTGCTCTTGGAAGCCGAGTTGGTTCAGCGCCTGCGCACGCTCAGCGGCGTTAAAGGCACCGAGTGCTAGGTAGCCTTTTGGACCGGCAATCAATGAATCACCGAGCGCCACCATCTCCGCTACTCGCTCACCACTATGGCCATCGTGTGCAACGGTTTCTTCCCAGGTTTCGTTGTACCGGTCTAGGGCGCCGCCGTTTAGTGGTTCGAGTTGGTCACGGAATTTGGCCTCCGCGAAGTCGCGCAGGAACTCTGGGCGTTCCATTAAGTGACTGTCGGCATCGAGGTAAGCTCGGTCGCTTGCGTAGGCCATCGGGGCGCTCCTTTTTATTGAGGCCACCATTGTGCGAAAACCGAGTTTCAGACGCAAGTTTAGGGCGCGGGCCTGAACTGATAGCATGTAAGTAATGCTAGATTCTGAAAACTACGGAGCCTGATACGATGGATTTTTCGTTCACAGACGATCAATTGCAAATTCGCGAAAACGTGCTGAAGCTTTGCGCCCAATTCGACGATCAATATTGGCTAGATCGAGATCGCGATGGTGACTACCCGGAAGCGTTTTGCACGGCGATCGCCGACGGCGGTTGGGTTGGCGTCGCCATTCCGGAAGTTTATGGCGGGAGTGGACTAGGTATCACGGAAGCGGCACTCGTCATGCAGGCGATTTCTGAAAGTGGGGCGGCAAATAGTGGATTCTCCGCGATCGGAGTTGGGTTCTTTGGCGTTAAACCGTTAGTCGAGTTCGGCACCGAAGAACAATGTCTCGAATGGCTTCCACGCATTGTGCGTCGCGACGACGTCGCTTGCTTCGGTGTAACCGAGCCAACCACCGGTCACGATACAACGCGATTGAAAACGCGCGCCGTGCGCGATGGTGACCATTACGTTGTACACGGTGAAAAGGTTTGGATTTCAACAGCGCAAGTTGCGAACAAAATTATGCTCATCGCGCGGACTACACCACTCGAAGAGTGCGCGAAACCGGTCGATGGATTATCGCTTTTTTATACGGACCTTGATCGCGATTATTGTGACATTCGAGAAATCGACAAAATGGGACGCAAATGTGTCGATTCCAACGAAATATTTTTCGACGGATTGAAAATCCCCGTTGGCCATTTGATCGGCGAAGAAGGTAAGGGTTTTCGCTATTTGCTCCGTGGTCTCAACGCCGAACGGGTGCTCATCGCTGCCGGTTTGGTCGGCCTCGGGAGAGTCGCGTTAAGCCGCGCAGTTAAGTACGCCAATGAGCGCGTCGTGTTTGGCCGCACGATTGGAAAAAATCAGGCGATTCAACATCCGCTGGCGGCCAACTGGGCGCAGCTCGAAGCGGCGAACTTAATGGCATTTAAAGCGGCCGAGTTATACGACCGCGGTGAGTCATGCGGGGCGGAAGCGAATGCGGCTAAATATCTCGCTGCTGAAGCTGCATTTGAAACGTGTACGAATGCGGTGATGACGCATGGCGGAATGGGTTATGCAAAGGAATTTCAGGTTGAGCGTTATTTACGTGAAGTGCTGATTCATCGCATCGCACCAGTCAGCCCGCCATTGCTACTGTCGTACTTAGCCGAAAACGTACTTGGCTTGGAAAAATCTTATTAGGTGACGCAACGCGACGGTTTCGGCGTCCATAACGAAACCGTCGCGAGTTTCAGCTGTGCTTGTATTCAACCAGGATCGCACGGAATTCATCACCTTGATTATGCGCCGTCTCGATGTGGCCTTTGGCGACGAAATCCGTCGTGCCGGGTTTCGGTACGAAGGATATTTGATCGCCTAGCTCGCCGCCCGTTCCATCATGAAAGTTGACTTCGAAGGGTCCTTTT
>CAWLAW010000547.1:0-2906 GCA_963854885.1 Gammaproteobacteria bacterium
TGCTTGTGTTGGCCGTATCGTCAATTCCGATTATCGCGAAGCTTGGGATATTCTGTAGTTTTTGGTCGTTAAGTAATTTGATCACGGTAACCGTACTGGTCCCTCTAATTCTTTCGATTTTACCGACACCAAAAATTGAGGTCACAGACGACCATCACGACCATAAACATTTACCCTCAAGAATTATGTCTAGTTGGGCTAACTTCCTAGTCTCTCCGAAAGCGTCGTTTCCCGTGTTCGGCTTCGCCATGATCATAATTGCGGTGTCGATGTTTTACGCTAAAGACGCGGTTGTCGGCGAAAACAAACCCGGTTCCCCAATTCTCTTTCAAGACTCGGAATATAATATTGCCGCCTCGCGGATCGCAGGCAAATTTGCCGGCGCCAATCAGCTCAGTATTTATTTTGAGGCTGAAGAAGCGCACAAGATGAAAGAGCCCGAGGTCGTCGAGATCATGCAGCAGTTCGGACGCCACATGGCCACCGTCGTAAACTACGGCGGGACCCGTGATATTCCGGATCTCGTTCGCTCTATTAATCGCCTTTATCATTACGACGACCCGCGTTGGTCGCTTGTGCCAACTAGCCAAAGAGACATCGGCAACACCTTGTTTATGTACGAGGCCGGTGCGGCCATCCCAGGGGTTATTACCGAATACATGGACCTCGAAGGGCGGGTCGCGAACTTTGTCATCTTCTTTAAAGATGCAACAGGCACGACCGTGCATGCGGCAATCGCCGCCGCCGAGGAGTTTTTCGAAGCACACCCGATGGAAGGTGTCACCCCACAGCTTGCCGGGGGCATTATCGGGACGACCGCAGCCGGCAACCAAGAAGTTGAACGCTCGGAGCTGCTGCAAACGGTATTGATTATGATCGTTGTCATGTTGTCCGTGATGTTGACCTACCGGTCCGTGACGGCTGCAATGCTGGTCTTTGTGGTGCTAGCGATGGCCGTGCTAATTAACCGTGCTTACATGGCTTTCCGAGGCATCGGACTCAATATTAATACGTTGCCGGTAACGGCCGTGGGTATCGGTATCGGGGTGGATTACGCGATTTATATGCTCGATCGGATCCGTGAGGAAGTGCGGCATCGAAATATCAACGACGCCGTTCACGAAGCCTTGTCGACGACCGGGGCCGCCGTACTGTTTACCGCCGTAACCGTCGTAGCCGGAATTTTTTACTGGATCCCTGGTTCATCGCTGCGATTCAACAGCGAAATGGCCATGCTTTTATCCTTGTTAATGATTAGCAACATGATCGGCTCGGTGACACTACTACCGCTATTGGTCAAAGTTTTTAAACCAAGTTTTGTTATGAAATCCCATATGGACGATGACGTCAGCCACGAGGCGGGCCGCGATCATGTGGGCAAAGACGGTGCACTAGCACAGCAATCGACTAGCTCTTAGTCGTAATTTTTGGGGGAAATAATGGGAGATAAACCGATGAGAAGCACAATACGCGCTTTGTCATGGACTCTTGGGGCGTTTTTACTGGTATTCGTTCTTGCGATGCCAGCACATGCGCGAATTCAAATCGAAGGTCTGGGCGGTGAGATTGAAATCGAAGGTTTCATTTCTTCGGAAGCTCGAACCAACATTGGTAGCGGCTCGCCCTACCTGTCGCAGTGGATCCAGCGGCTACAGGTTGAAGCCAATCTGGCTTATGAAGAGGTTGGCATATTTGACGAGTTAAGTTTCACGACGATTATTCGTCCTGAATTTGACGCGGCCTATTACAATGGCATGAGTGGCTCGACCCATCGGCAAGGCGACAACGTGTCGTATCTCGGCGATCGCTTCAGTCATAACACGGACCCGGTTGGGTTCGGTGGCTTTGATGGGTTTAACGGTTTCTTCCGATCACAAGGCGGCGCCTTGGGTGAGAATGCCTTATCGACGGGCGGTATTTCAAAGCTCGTTACCCACGGCATGCAAAATCCGCAGTGGTTGGACGACAATTTTGAAACCATTCTTAACCGTACTGGCACAGGCGGCGGAAACTTCAGCTTAGCCCAAGCCGCTGGCGGCGGTGCTTCTGGCTTCCCGATAGTTTCAGCGACTGGTCAGCAAGAATTGCGGTGTACGCGCTGCCAAAACTTGGACGATGACCCGCTGGACGTCGCGATGCAAAACACGGGTTCGAACGGTCAGCTTTATCCATTCCGCGAATTGTATGCTGATGCGGTTATCGATGACTTTTGGATCCGTCTCGGCAAGCAACAAATCGTTTGGGGTAAAACCGACTTTTTCCGTTTGCAAGACGTTCTAAACCCGGTTGATTTCGGGCAGCATTTCTTCTTCGACTCGTTCGAAGATATTCGTATCCCACAGTGGATGCTGTCGATTCAGTACAAGGCTGGGAACATTGGCCCGTTAACGGATAACGCGTTCCAGTTCGTTTGGAACTTCGACGAGTTTAAAGGCATTGGCCTTGGCAACCCGTCGCAAGCGTGGGCTCATCCGTTTGCGAAAGAGCAAAGCACATTTGCTGCGTTTAACCATTATTTCTCTGTCGAGCCATGTATTGGCGCGGGCTACAGCCCCGGGATCAATGATTACGCGGTGAACTCGACGAACGGATTTGCAGGTGGCGCAGGAGCGACAGGCCAAGCGGCTGTTATTACCGCGTTAAATGCGAACCCTAACGCCCGTTGTGGCGCGTTAGGCCCGCAAGATCAACGCCTTCCGTCGGGTTTCGGCCAACCGGTAGGTTTGTCGTTCTCGGACCGTCCGGATTGGGATATTAGTAACACCGAGCCTGCTGCTCGTTGGGAATTTCGATTTAAAGCGGTACGCATGGCGTTTACGCACCACTATGGTTGGAATGATATCCCGGTGTTCAAGTTCCATTCTGTGAATGTACCGACCGCGATATCGACAGGCACGCGTGGCACT
>CAWLAW010000548.1:0-2901 GCA_963854885.1 Gammaproteobacteria bacterium
GCTACGTTTTTCCATACCCTACTCTGAAAACGAAACGTCTAAAGATATATTTTATTCGAATTGGTACAATATTACCCGTTCGCGCTGAGATAAGACGCACTCGTTATATTCGCACGACGCGTGGGCCAAAGTTCTCGGCGCGCTCGGATATTTATAAAGCGGCCCGAATTCGCTGCGCATGCGCTTCCAGCACTGCGCCATCTTCCATGTCGCGTGCATGGATTTTAAATTCAATCCCGTCGTGGCGTGGCAGGATATGAAAATGCAGGTGAAATACCGTTTGCCCGGCGGCCGCGCCATTCAACTGCGCAATCATTATTCCTGGCGCTTCGAACGCTTTTTTTACCGCGGCGGCAATGTTTTGTGTGACACAAATTGTGGCAGCGAGAAATTCCGCATCGACATCTAACATATCTTCTGCAGGAAATTTCGGGATCACCAAAGTATGTCCCGGCACTTGCGGCATAACATCCATGAACGCCAGGGTGTGCTCGTCTTCGTAGACGGGGTAGGACGGCATTTCACCACGGATTATCTTGGCAAAAATATTGTTGTTCTCGTACGCCACATTTTTCTCCCACTCAATTTCGATTAGAGACTCGGCCCGACGCCGGGTCTGAAAGCTTTCCGCCTTAGGCGCTTCTTGTGCAAGCGCTTCAACCTGAACCAAGTTATCTGAAAACGTTGAGGCGTGTCCGAGATGCACAATTTTCGTAGAGCTTAATGAATTTACTGTACCTCGAGCCAACTGATTCCAAAATCTCAGGCCGGTAGTATATCGTCTTCAATCCCGCCACCATTGTGAAACTCATAGGCAGAGTTTGCGGTTTCTAGACGTCCCTATGCTGGTGATAGGCGCAGTTGTCGTGTCGTCATACGCGCAACGCGATCGTCTGTAAATGGAACCGCGCGTCGGGCCTTTAAGTCCAACGCGACCGCAATACCTTGGCTATGAAGAACCAGGCGATCGGTATCGAGATCGAAAAACAAATGGCTCATGCGCATTGTTTTAACCGTAAACGAACGCAGCCCTGACAGGATAACGAAGCGCTTCCCAGGGGCAAGCGGCGCGTAATAATCAACGCGTATTTCTATCACCGCCCCACCCAATTCACCGGCGCTACGCAACGCGAGCTCTTCGACGCTCTGAATCGTCGACATGAAATTCGGAATTGCATCAGCAATGTGTCCGGCGTACTGGTAATTTTCCATTTCCTCGGTCTGATCACACTCTTCCGCCATGACCGTACCGCGTGCCGTTTCTAAATAACCCAACGTAGCAGCCATCGCGACAGAGGTGTCGGGTTCTGATTCCGGCTGTAGGCTTCTGATCATGCCGACTTCCGGTACGTCTATCGCGTTAACTGCGGCGCCTATCTCTAGACCACGAAGTGCACCCGTATCCACGTCGACAATGTGTAACGAAGTTGTGACTGTCGTAAACAGCGTATCGTCTTGGGTGTGGCGAATTTCCGAGTAGAGCACAAGTTTGGCGTCGTCGTGTGATATTAGGCCGCCACGTATCGTCACCGGTACACCTTGGAGGATCTCACGATGTAAGCGTACGTGTTGGTTAGCGATCTTGGCCTTCGCATTGCTCGAATTTAACACTGCTTTCGTTAAGCCTAGTTCGGCGAGCAAGTGGGTTAGGCCTTGATGGGTTTTTGCGAAAAAATAGCGCACGTTTAAGTGGCCGTTCTCGTCGCACTCCCATTTGTTAACAGCCGAACGATGGATCAAATAAGGTAATTCAATATTCATGAAATTGGATTTTTTCTAAGCGTTTCTCAGTGAGACAGTGGTCGAATCTGACATCGCGCGCTCGTTGCCTGGGATTACACACACCGATAGCAACAATGGTGACGTGCGGGGTCTGCTCGACGAAACGACTATTCATTCGCGATGGGCTGCACGAAGACCTAATGCTTTTCGTCGACTTGCTTCGGTCCCACGATTATTTCGGCGGAACTGTGCCGATTGGTGCGTGGTTCGCCGCTCGAAAAACCTGCCCGGCGATCCAAGGATCAGACATTGCGCCGCGAATTGTTCTCGACCGTACGTCGTCAGGAAGAAACGTCACTTCCCCATATAACGAGGCCCAACGCTGACAATGCTCAACGATATCGCGTTCTCCTGCCTCCCACGCTTCCAACGCATCGGGTATGTCGCGCCGGTCGTTGACTGATTCAAGGGCAACCGCCATGGCCAATCCGTTTTGCATCGCCATGCCGCCGCCCTGCCCTAAATTCGGGGTTTGCGCGTGAGCCGCATCACCGACAATTGCGGTTCTTCCAGCCGACCAGGCGTGGCATCGGGTGACACTGTAGACCCCCCAATTGATCGGATACTCGCCAATTCTCTCGATCAAATGCGACCATTGCGGAAACGATTCCCGCCATATCGCTTTATTCACCGGAACCACGCAGGCATCGACATCCGTATCCGGACAGGTGAGCGCTAAATAAGTTTGATCTTTATTGACCGGGGTCACGAGAAAGCGGCGCTGACCGTTCCAACACTCAATATACTTGCCAATATCGTCGCTACGAAAGTCATCAGCCACTGCTGACACCATGGTTCGTAATGCGCCTTCGATCGTTTGCTCGTGCGATCGTTCTAATCCCAGCGACTCTCGCACTTTCGACCATACGCCATCCACCCCAACGGCCAGATCGGCAGACTGCGAGCCGCCGCCGGCAAAGAATAATTCGCCGCGAGCAGTAGCCCCGGAGACTTCAACGTCGGTGATAATTTCCACACCGGCCTTTTTGCACACCTCGGCGAGGGCCGCGAGCAACTGACTGCGCGGTACGGTTAACAAGCGATTACCGCCGGCGATCGGCGCCGAGTCGATAATCCCACCGTTGTTATCGCGCTGCTCAAAGTGGGTTCCATGAAACG
>CAWLAW010000549.1:0-2901 GCA_963854885.1 Gammaproteobacteria bacterium
CAGAGGAACAACGGGAGAGTACCTCTCGTTCGAGAATTCTCCTGCGCCCTGTTAAGTTGTCGCCTTCACTATTTAGGGCACAGCTCATGAGCAACACGAATCATCTTGCGATTGAACACCAGGCAAAAGAAATCATCGGTGACTTATTTGAAGCCTTGCCGGCAACCGCTAACGCGTTTAGCAAACTGCAACAGGCGACGTTTACAAAAGGCGCGCTCGACGTAAAAACGAAAGAAATTATCGCTCTAGGAATAGCCATTGCGCAGGGCTGTGACGGCTGTATGGCATGGCACAACGCAGCGCTACATAAGCTAAACGTCAGCCGAGCAGAGATCGCTGAAATCGCCGGAGTCGCAGTGGAAATGGGCGGTGGGGTCGCACTTTACAGCGCAGCCAAAGCACTCGCCGGTTTCGATGATTTCGGCGCACCGGATTAAGCCTAGCGAGGCCAAACGTAGGCGGCTCTAGGCGCCTCGCATCGCTGGAACAAACCCTTTTGGAACGCCAGCATTCGCAATTGCACCGAACGTTGGTTCATCGTTTAGATGTTGTTCCATGAATTGCCGTGCGACGAGTAATTTATCGATATCGACGCCGGTCGTTAGTCCCATTGCTTCAAGCATAAATACGAGATCGTCGGTAACAACGTTGCCGCTTGCACCTGGCGCGTAAGGACAACCGCCTAATCCGCCTAATGACGAGTCGAAACGCCGTACTCCGACGTCGAGAGCCGCATCAACATTTGCGAGGCCTAAGCCCCGCGTATCGTGGAAATGAGCGGCGACCGGAATATCACCCGCCAGCGCTAATATTTCCCGAAAAATGCGGCGGCATTGTGCTGGGTTGCCGTAGCCAACAGTGTCTGCAACCGCAATCTCATCCGGCCCGAGCGCAATTACTTTCTCTGCCGCGCGCAGTACGTCGGCCAGCGCTACTTGTCCAGAAATCGTGCAGCCAAATGCAGTGGCTAAACCGACCCCAATTTTCACGTGAGCATATTCCGGATGCTCGTGGCGAAATTTCATCACGTTTGCGAAATCGTCAATCGCTGCGCTCACCGGTTTGCGCAAATTCGCTTCGCTGTGCGCTTCAGAAACCGACAACGGGAAATTCAGCAGGTGTGCGCCACTTGCCATGCCGGCTTGTGCACCGCGTAAATTTGGCACGAGGACTGATACCGTTAGGCCGTCCACCATTAAGGCGCCTGCCACGACGTCTGCGGTATCTGCCATTTGCGGTAATAATTTCGGCGGAACAAATGAACCCACTTCGATCTCCGGAATCCCGGCGGCAGCTTCCAAGCGGATCCACTCAAGCTTATTCTGCGTACTAAACTGGGTCTGAATACTTTGTAGTCCATCGCGCGTTCCAACTTCGCGGATCCAAATATCTCTATCGGTATTCATCAGTACTCCCCTATCAGGGCGCCTAGCGTCCTTTAAATTTCGGTTTACGCTTTTCGTTAAATGCGCGAACGCCTTCCAACCGGTCCTCGGTTGGGACCATGCGATTATACGCCTCCAACTCGAACATATAGCCAACGTGCCGGTCGACTTGGGTCGAAACAGCCATAGATTTCTTCGCCTGGCGTATCGAAATTGGGGCGTTGGCGCAGATAATTTCGGCAGTCGCAATGGTTTCCTCTAGTAGCGATTCTGCGCTACATATTTGATTCACGAGCCCCCACTGACACGCTTGCTCTGCGCTAAATGGTTTGCCGGTATAAATAATCTCGCGTGCTCTGCGTTCGCCTAACGCGAGCGGTAGGTTCATCGTGCCGCCGGCGCCCGGCATTATCCCTAAGGTAATTTCAGTTAGAGCAAAGCGTGCATGTTCAGCCGCGTAAAGGAAATCGCACGCTAGCGCGAATTCGCAACCACCGCCAAATGCCGCACCATTGATTGCACCGATGATCGGGATCGGGCATTCGCGCATCCCGCGAACCATTTGCTCGAAGATTGCATGCTGGGATTGCCACTGCTGATCCGTCATGCCGTCGCGATCTTTCAAGTCACCGCCCGCACAAAATATTTTTTCGCCACGACCCGTAACAATCACGCTACGGTAATCTTCAGTGTCGACATAGAGGTCCAAGAAAACCTGACGTAGGTCGAGCCCCATTTGCGTGTTCATCGCATTCGCACGCTGCGGTCTGTCCAAGGTTAGGAGCAGAACATGTTCGGCCGGGGTCTCGAGTGAAATGGTCTCGTAGTCAGTACGCATGGGTTCTTCTTAAGGTTTTAGGTTTAATCAGTCAGTGGCGCGCATGGTGGCAGCACCCGGTTAATCCGTTCGCTAGGATCGTACTTTCACTTACCTGGCGCGTCTTTTCAAGAGTCGCCCGCGATTGGCTTGATCAACATCTCAAATATCCAGAGAGTTGTGCCCTGGGCTAGGCCTGTGGGCTGCGCGGCAGTCGCGAATTATCTGGAGGAATTAGGCGCTGTTTATCTTTCATCTTCGCCGCTGGAGGTTATTTTCCACTTCAGCAAGGCACAAGGAACGCCATGCGGTTACTCCACATAAGTGACTGATAACGCCGATGCGCGGAAAAATAATCCCAGCCCGTTGGGTTGAGCCTGAAAAAATGCCACTCTGCGTTAGGCGTCGTTCATTTGGAATGACCAAACTATCCTGCTCGCGCGTGGATTGGCGTTTTTTCAGACTCAACAGAAGCGAAGATGAAAGATAAACAGACTCAAATGTCCGATTTGATCGACCGACCGTTAACCGCTGCCCACTGGGGAACTTACGGCGTCGAAACAAGAAATGGGGTAGTCGACGCCTTGCACGGGTTTTCTGAAGACTCGGATGTTTCTCCGATCGGACATGGCATCGTCGATGCGCTAACTGCGCCGAGCCGAATAACCGCACCCATGGTGCGCGAAAGTTGGTTATATA
>CAWLAW010000550.1:0-2900 GCA_963854885.1 Gammaproteobacteria bacterium
GAAACGCCGACAGCGGTGCCGCGACTAAAAGACCCGCATGACTTTCAGCTAATCGGACATGACGTGCCGCGTATCGATAGTCCGGGAAAAAGTACCGGGCGAGCGCAGTACACGATCGATGTTAGGCGCCCAGGCATGTTGAATGCCGTGGTTGCACACGCACCTAAATTTGGCGCCACCGTCGGAACATTTGATTCAAGCGCGGCGCGTGATATCGCCGGCGTTCGAGAGATCGTCGAAATTCCGACCGGGGTCGCGATTATTGCAGACACCTTTTGGGCGGCCACTAAAGCGCGCGACGCACTCGTTATTAATTGGGACTTCGCTGCGGCCGAGCAACGCGGAACCGCAGAGCTTAAAACTGAGTTTAAACGGCATTTTTCTCAACCGGGGGTTGAAGTTCGTCGCGATGGCGATGTCGATACTGCGTTCGCCAATGCCAGCAAAATTGTGGAGGCGGTATTCGAGTTTCCGTATCTAGCGCACGCCGCAATGGAACCGCTAAATGCCGTTGTTGAAATCACCCCCCGAGGCTGCGAAATTTGGACGGGCTCTCAGTCACCAACCAATGACCAAAATGTGGCGGCTGCGATTCTCGGAATTGAACCGCACGTGGTGAAAATGCACACTCAGTTCGCTGGACGAAGTTTTGGCCGTCGAGCACCAATTGATAGCGACTACGTCGCCGAAGCGGTGTCCATTGCCAAGGCGATGAAACGCCGGGCACCAGTAAAACTACAGTGGACCAGAGAAGACGACATGCGGAGTGACTCCTACCGGCCAATGTCAATCCATTCGATCCGCGCTGCGATCAACGCCAAGGGAGAGATTACTGGCTGGAGTCACCGGATCGTTGCCCATTCGATACTCAAAGGAACCTGCATGGATCACCGAGTCTCGGATGGAATTGACGCAACGATCGTCGAAGGTGCTCGAAATTTACCGTACGGCGTAGCGAATTTTGCGTGCGACTTTCATTTGGTCGACGTCGCTATTCCGACGCTCTGGTGGCGTTCCGTCGGGCATTCCCACAACGGCTACGCGACTGAGGTATTTTTCGACGAAGTCGCGGTAGCTGCCGGGCACGATCCGGTGGAATTGCGTAAGCAATTGCTGAGCAACCATCCGCGGCACGAGGCGGTCCTCAAACTCGCATTGGAAAAGGCCGGTCCAGCACAGAGTGGCGATCGTCGCGGTCGCGGCGTCGCAATCCACGAGTCATTTCGAAGTGTGGTCGCACAGGTCGTCGATATCACGCTACAAGATGATGGTCGCTATTCTGTGGATGACGTTGTGTGCGCAGTTGACTGCGGTATCGCGGTAAACCCCGATATTGTTCGGGCACAAATGGAAGGCGGTATTGGCTTCGGTCTCGGCGCGACGATGCGCGAAGCGATTGAGATAGACGCCGGGATGGTAACGGCGAAAAACTTTGATCGATACCAAACCTTACGAGTTTCCGAGATGCCGCGCGTTGCAGTTCATATTGTGCCGTCAATTAATCCGCCAACCGGGGTCGGCGAGCCGGGGGTTCCACCGATAGGCCCGGCACTGGCAAATGCGCTACGTGCGGCAACGGGTACGGCGATTCATCGCCTTCCTATTGGTCGGCTAATTTCGGCATGATGTCCGGATTGCGCTAGAGTTTTTTAGCGGCGTTGCTGAAAAGAACGGTTGTTCGACTGCCCGGCAGATGCTTGACGATTTCCACCGCGATTAGATCCGCGGTTCGCCGAGCGATTTGGCCGCCCGCGAGATTGTCCATTTGCCGATCTTGTAATAGCTCGTCGAGTGCCTCGGTTAGTTGTCGCTTCGCGCGATTGACGATTCGCATTGCGTGCACTTGTCGGTCGCGAAGTTTTTGCTCGTTGCGTGCGCACTTGTTGTCGATTGGACGCGGCATTATTGCTCGCAACATTGCGTCGCGGGGTTCTTGCAGTTACCGCCGTTGGCGGATTTTGCAGAGCGTTTCGTCGCACCGGCGCGCGGTTATTCGCTGTCGCAGTAGCGCTACTTCGTCGGTTACGCTGTTGGGCACTACGCTGTTGTCGCTGAGCATTTGCGGCCCGCTTGCCACCATCATTTGAACTCGCGTTCTTAGTGCGCCGCTGCGTTTTCGACGCACGTTTTTTCGCTGCATTACCTGTTGTTTTTCGCGCCGTCCGATTCTTTTCAACGGCGGCCCGGTGACTCGTCGGATTGATCAATGCGAGCGACTGTAAATCTTGCTGGCTCGTCGCCTGCGCACGGTTCCGCGCCGGCGAGTTATTTGCCGATCGTCGGTTCGCGCGAGCCGTGCGGCTTGAATTCGCGCGTTGCTGGTTCCGAAATGTGGCTCGATTGTTCGAGGCATTCGCGAATGCGCCCAAGCTGGCATCGCGCTTTGTCGCGTTGCGGCGGCCACGGTTGCTTGCTCCCTGGCGGACTTGATTGGAGCGGTTGTTCTGTATTGTTGCGAGACCGCCGCTCGATCGATTGCGCTGCAATGCGCTTGGCGCACGTCGGCCGGAGCGAATGCGCTGCAAAGCGTTTGGTGCACGTTGACCCGATCGATTGAGTTGCAACGCGTTCGAGTCATGTCGACCTGCAAAGTGGCCACCGCCGTTTGCACGACGATGATTGCCGGCGTGATGTCTGGGCCGTTGGCCATGTCTGTAGCCGCGACGCCAGTGATCGCCGGAATAGTTTCGTTTGTGATGGCGTGCTGAGCGACCATAGGAGTTGTACCGGCTAAACAACGAGCGGTTATATTGACGGCCGTAGTACGGATGACTTCGATAGTGGCCATGATGGTAATTCAGCCGATTCGTAAACCAACCAATAGTGAACGCCGTTGTCACGCCCCAAAATGGATTTGAATAAGTAGAATGCCCGCTGCTATACGGATAGTAGTAGACGGG
>CAWLAW010000551.1:0-2894 GCA_963854885.1 Gammaproteobacteria bacterium
GCGCAAGACCGCGAGATTTTCCGGAGTTGCCGGAAATTTCGGCTGCGCGGTATAACGATTCGGCACACTTCGCGCTAGAACGAGCGCATTTTTGGTCGCGGATGTGGTTGTACGCAGCGCACATCGACCAACTCGCGGAACCCGGCAGTTATCTTGTCTGGAACCACGGTAGCGCGCCGATTTTAATTATCCGTGGCGACGACGACAAAATCCGCGCGTTCTACAATACTTGCCAACACCGAGGTGCGCCCGTTGCACGCACCGCTAATGGCGTCGCCGGAAAACTGCTGGTGTGTGGCTATCACGGCTGGAGCTACGACCGGCAAGGTAAGCTGCGCACCGTGACCGAACCTCGAGACTGGCACGACGTGAAGTCTCGATGCGACGGTCTTGTGGAAATTCGCTGCGAACTTTTCGGCAATTGGGTGTTCATAAATGAGTACCGAGATGCCGAACCGTTAGACGTGTTTCTCACGCCAGTCGCGCGCTTTCTCACGCATTTGCCGCTCAACGATCTACGCCTTGTTCATCGATCTGAAACTGAAGTCAGCTGCAATGTGAAAATTTTGATCGATAATTTTCTTGAGGCTTATCATTTCAAAATGCTGCATCCAGAGACAACTGATAAAATTTTTGACAGTGCAGGGACTAACATTCATCTTTGGGATAACGGCCATTCGATGATGTTGTCTCCCAATCGCTCACGGGATTGGGTCGATCCGGGAACTCGAGGAATGCCCGAGATGGCCGGCAGCACAGAAATCGAACAATACTACAATCCCAGTTATTGCCTGTTCCCTAATTTAATCATTCCGATCGCGCCGACCGGAATGCCGTGCGTCGCGATGTGGCCAAAGACCGTACGTACCTCTGCACTCGAAGTACTGTGGTTCGCACCCGATTGGGGAGACGGACCGCGCGATCCATTATGGGACAGACGCATTGAAAATTTTGACAGAATCGTAGCAGAGGATATTCAGTTTGCTGAACCCATGCAGAAAACGATAGAGTCGCCGGGATTTCAACGAGTTCCGTTGAGTTTTCAGGAACGCCGCATATACCATTGGCACGAGGAAGTGGACCGCCGTATTGGAGCCGATAAAATCAGTCCGGAATTGCGAGTTATCCCGACCTTAAGCGATTTCGTCGAGTAACGCGTTCGGATCATTTCGGCCCAGTAAGTACCCTATTATTCGGTTTCACCCAGGCTAATTTAAATCCACTGAGTAGGAAGTTTGTCATGTATAAGAAAAGTGATCCCGTTACACGGTTATGCACGAGCGATGTTGACAACATTTGGATCCGGGGGCGGAGCCTGTGCGATGATTTGATCGGAAAAATGACGTTTACAGATTTTATTATGTTCCATTTTTTCGGTAGCGAACCGACGCCGATGCAGCGCGCGATAGTCGACTCGGTGCTCGTGTGCATTATGGAGCATGGCCTCACCCCGTCTGCAATCGCGAGCCGCGTAACAATTCTCGGCGCGCCCGAAGCATTGCAGGGTGCTGTTGCCGCTGGGCTGCTCGGAGCGGGTTCGCGTTTTGTTGGGGCGGCGGATGAGTCCGCCGTGTTACTCAAGCAAATTGTCGACCAGCCAGTTGCCGAGCGAGCCGCTGAGGCCCAGCGTATTGCCGATGAATTTACCGCCCAGAAGAAATTTCTACCTGGCTTCGGGCATCCCATTCATACGAATGGCGACCCCCGAGTCGCGCGAATCGACGCGGTTGCACGTGAGGCAGGGGCGAAAGGAGAATACATCGACGCGATGTATCTTCTTGGCGATGCGATAAAGAAAGCGAGCGGTAAAAATATTGTTATCAACGTTAATGCGGCGATTGGCGCTGTCTTGTTAGAAGCGGATATTCCGCCGAGTATTGCACGTGGATTTAACCTGATCGCGCGTTGTGCCGGTCTCGTTGGTCACATTCTCGAAGAGCAAAGTGAACCGGCGGGCTTTCATTTATGGAAAATGGCGGAACAAGCAGTGCCTTATGACGGGCCGAAAGATTAGCTAAAGACTTCAATTATTGATGGCTCTCAATTCTCGAGCGAGGAGTTTAAGACCCGGTGAAAAAACCTGACGTTCCCATTGACCAGGACGATGCAAATGAGGTCGTCGACATGTTGCGCGACAGCGCTGAAGATTTTTGCACCCGTGCGCTCGATTGTAGTCGCCTGCGCGGTCTGCGCCGGGCGAACCCCGCCTTCGATCGGGAGGCGTGGACGCAAATGGCGGAACTCGGTTGGATATCGATTTTAGCGCCAGTAAGTAGGGGCGGGCTTGGTCTCGGCGTACGCGCAGTGAGTGCAGTTTGCCGCAAGCTTGGCAGCGTTGCAGCAGCTGAGCCCGTAATAGAAACAGCCGTTGGCGCGGTCTCGTTATTGAGCGCTCTTGGATGCGGGGAGGAACTTATCAGCGCGATGCTCAGTGGCGAAAGCGTGGCCGTAGCTGTGCTAGGCGGGGTGGATGAGGACGCGTTCTCGGCGCTGCGAGCCGTCTCGGAAAAAGGGAACATAAAGGTGTTCGGCGAGTTGCCCAACGTGCCGCTCGGTAAGGATGCGGACGTTTGGATTGTTCCCGCAAGGCTAGACGGCGAGGCGGCGTGGCTTGCTATTGATCCGCGTAGCACGCTCGCAAACGTCGTTTCTTTGGAACTTTGCGACGGTAGCCGTGATGCGAGAGTGGATTTTAACGGCTGCTCGGCGAGCCTGATCGCTCGCGGCGAGTTAGCTCGGGACGCGTTAACGACGGCACGCAATTTTTCGCACGCTGCGTCAAGCGCTTATCTGCTCGGATTATGCGAGGCGCTACTTGAGCAAACTCGAGATTACGTCGGCACCCGACGGCAATTTGGCCAGACGATCGGTAGTTTTCAGACACTACAGCATCG
>CAWLAW010000552.1:0-2887 GCA_963854885.1 Gammaproteobacteria bacterium
TATATTTCGAGCAACGGGATGCTTAGCAGTGCAATCAGCAGGATTGCAAACGGTGATACTCGTGATTTGGCCATTCCTCACTATATGTGGGCTGGATGACCGATTACAATGGCGAAGCGGCCCTCGAAGCGAATGTTGGGTATTCGACACCCTGCCGCTTTGAACTCGCGCCATCGCGTCAGGTCACTACTAGAGGCAATTTAGGTCCATACCATTCATGACATTCAAACAAGCGCTTAGTGTAACTGTTCTGAGCTGTTGCCTCGGCATATTGGGGGTTGCAAACGCAGGCATCACAGATGCGCTGAATAAACTCGGCAGCGCTGGCAATCTACTCGGTGGCGGGGCTGAATTTCTCGATCCGGAACAAGCTTTCCGATTCAATTATGTGCTCGCCGCTAACGACACAGTGCAAATAAGTTGGGACATCGAAGAGGGCTACTATTTATATCGAGATAAAATCACCGCGAAATCGCTGAGCGAACCGATCACGCTCGGCGAATTGGCGCGTCCCGCGGGCATTATGAAAGATGATCCAGACTTCGGCCGGGTCGCGATTTATAAACACGAACTTGCGCTTCCACTAACCTTCGAACAGCGACCCGAAGGCCCGACGACGGCGACTATCGAAGTTGGTTATCAAGGTTGCGCGGAAGATGGCATTTGTTATCCGCCCATAAAAAAACAGATTTCAGTCGCGTTAAACCAATTGATCTCGCCGGTCTCAGCCGCTGCGGCCCAAATGCTCGATCCGCCGCTCACCTCGAGTCCCGCAATTTTGTCAGCCGACGACATTGCGGCGCGTTTATCGTCGCGATCGCTAATAGCTATCGCTGGCAGTTTTTACATATTTGGCCTGCTGCTCGCTTTTACCCCGTGCGTTTTTCCAATGGTACCGATTCTGTCGGGCATTATTGTCGGTCAACGACAGCCGGTATCGTTTAAGAAAGGCCTCACCTTATCGATGGTTTACGTTTTGGCGGTTGCCGTCACGTACGCGGTCGTCGGGCTTTTAGCTGGGATGTTTGGGCACAATTTGCAAGCAAGTTTTCAACAACCGCTCGTGCTAATCAGCTTCAGCCTCGTATTCGTTGCACTTGCCATGTCGATGTTTGGATTCTATGAGTTGCAGCTACCGGCCGGATTGCAAACGCGTTTAGACGGGCTAAGTCGTAGCCAAAACAATGGCTATGCAGGGGTCGCCGTTATGGGTGTCTTGTCGGCCATTATTGTCGGCCCATGCGTCGCCCCGCCGCTAGCCGGCGCGCTAATCTACCTTTCGCATCAAGGTAGCCCACTCGTTGGCGGTACGGCACTGTTCGCTTTAGGCCTTGGCATGGGCACACCGCTGTTGTTGGTCGGCGTCTCGGCAGGAAAATTTCTACCCCGAGCGGGCGCCTGGATGGATATCGTAAAGCGCATTTTCGGTATTATGCTGCTGGGTGTCGCAATCTGGTTTATGGAGCGAATTTTACCGGGCCCGTTAGTGTTATTTCTGTGGGCAGCTTTAATTATCGTTTCAGCCATTTTTGTTGGCGCGCTCGATCCGCTAGTCGCCGACGACAGCGGCTGGCGGCGACTGTATAAAGGGCTTGGCCTTGTAATGCTGGCTTACGGCGCCGTCTTGATCGTCGGCGCGAGCGCCGGTGCAACGGATCCCTTGCGACCGCTAAAACCGCTGGTCGCGAAAACCCACTCCGCGAGCCAAGGGTTATCGTTTGTGGCAGTCAAAGGCCCAGATGGTTTGTCCGCCGGTTTGCGCGCAGCACAAGCGCAAGGACGCCCCGCGATGCTCGATTTTTATGCGGATTGGTGCGTGGAATGCAAATACTTGGAACGTGATACCTTTGAGCATCCAGACGTCCAGGCGGCGTTAAAAAATGTTGTATTACTGCGTGCCGACGTCACCGCGAACGATGCCGAAGACCAAATGCTGTTGCAGCAATTAGAGCTTTACGGCCCGCCAGCCGTGTTGTTCTTCGGCATCGACGGGAGCGAATTTCGCGATCGACGCATTCTCGGTTTTCTTGGACCGGAGGATTTCACGGCGCATGTGAACAATTTGCCATGACAGTTAGGAACCGGGTGGCCTTTATACTGACCGCGACGTTGGCAATCTGCGCTGCATACGCGGGATATCTACTTAACCTCCAATCACCATCACAAACAACGCAGCGCGCGCAAAACGTGCAACCGGTACGCGCAGAGCACGCGCTTGGCTACTGGTCATTTTCCGATCTCGACGGACAAGAGCGTCAAATGACAGAGTGGGCCGGACAACTCGTTTTGGTCAATTTTTGGGCAACATGGTGCGGCCCCTGTCGCAAAGAAATCCCCAGTTTCGTTGCGTTGCAGCATCGCTACGCAACCTCACGGGTCCAGTTTGTGGGTATTGCCCTTGACCGGTCACAACCGGTCAAGGAGTTCGCGCAAGCGTATGAGATCAATTATCCCTTGTTGATAGGCGAGGAAGATGTCGCAAAATACATGCGAGCGCTGGGCAATGAAATTGGTGCGCTCCCATTTTCAGTATTAATTGACCGCGACGGAACGGTTGTTGAGACCCACCAAGGTGAATGGGCCGAAGCCGACGTTGATGCGTTGATCGCTGATTCTCTTTGACTTGACCCAGCACAGTCCACAACTGCTTACTTGAACAATAATGCCAGCAACGGCGCCGAACACGGTCGTAATTTCGGCGATTACGTGCTAGTTTGCTGGAACGTTAATTAATTCCTCTAGCGCTTCGATACCACGACTTATGGCACGTATTCTGTTGGTTAACGGACCGAATCTTAACTTACTCGGTGAGCGCGAGCCGGATACCTACGGTAGTGCGACCTTAGCTGATATCGAAAATCGACTTATCGCCAGCGCCGATGCGGCC
>CAWLAW010000553.1:0-2886 GCA_963854885.1 Gammaproteobacteria bacterium
CGTATTCGTCGAGCAGCTGTGGCGTAGTGTGAAATACCAGGAAGTCTATTTGAAAGCCTACGAAAGCGTCGCCCATGCGCGGAAATCACTGGGCGTTTATTTTAACTTTTACAACGCCGAGCGGCGCCATCAATCACTCGACCGCCGCACGCCCGACAGTCTGTACGATGATGCTGTCCAGTTGGCAGCTTAACCCAAGGCGACAGTTATTGACGTGTCCAATTTTTGGGGTGCACTTCTCGGCGCGGTGAGCGGCAGACGCTTTTAGGATACCGCCGGCAGGACTATGTAGCAGTACAGGCGTTCCAAATTGTACCCCAGGGCTAGCCTCTTGCGCTGTACCGGCCCTCACCTTCTCCCGTTCATGAGCCCTGTGCAGCAACGCCGGCGTGCACGGAAAACGCGACGAGTAATCCTCATTATGCTGAACTGCACGATGGCGTCAGACTAACCTCGTGCGGATAAATGGTTTCGTCATCCATAAACCGCATAGACCCCAGTGACATACTTTGAATTCTTCGTCATGCGGAGCCGCAAGGCATTTGCTATCTCCATATCTTGTAAAACGTGGTCGACCCCGTATTTCAGCTCGACGATGATCGATTCATCGTCAAGCACCTTTCCGAGATATCTGTTGTCGTAACATTTCATTGCCGTGTAGTGCAATAAGTCGTCAACGGTAAGTCGAAAGCTGCCGTTAAACGATTCAAAATACCTCCTACGGTATCCATTCAACAATATCGGTCGGTAGTCCGATAAAATCGTGCGTACGAATATAGGTAATTCGGCGTCCGCCAAGACGTCCCGCAGAGTCTGGACCGTGAAACTAGTATCTAGAGTAAATGAAGGTAGCGGGTAGGCATCCTTCGAGCCGACCAAATTATCTTTACTTTTTACCTCTAGTTTGGGCTTTGGAATCGCCCCTGTTGTTTCGCCGTACCAACGAATTCTGAATTTCGATCTAGACGGCAAACCTTCGACATTCGCGTTAAAGCAGTCAAATTCTGATGTATCTAAATAGACGTTGTTAACTTTTCTATCCGGATAGGTGAGACGGAAATTAGCCGGGTGCAGTTTGATAATACCCAAAACGTCTTCCCTGGAAAGCGACAAGGTATGGAATTTTCGCTCATATCTGAGCTCGCTAATGGAGTGTGCGCTCATAAGGCTTTTACCTATTCCTCATATAATAATTCACGCACATCCACCACTTTGTCAGTCTGTGGGATCGTATTTACAACCAACGTCGAGCCCATTTCTACGATACTAATCCGATTGACATTTGCATGCTCGGCATCCCGCGACTCAATGCGTCCAGGTCCGTGTTCGGATTTCTTTTGGAACACCGCATAGCCGATTTCTGCCGCTTCAATTGATAACTTGTCGAGTTCCGCAAACGATCCATCTTTACTCGCGACGCCGATGTTCGCCCCGCTAATTCGAATATTTCGCGCGTTCAATGAACTTTTTTCGCCAATGCTTAGGGCTTTATCCCCAACATTTTTAATACTGATCGAGTCGATTGTCGCCTTCGTGCCCGACACGTCAATCGCGTCATTCCCCACGTCGGTAAAGAACAAATTTCTCGCGATCAAATTACCATGATCGATGTCGATCGCGTCGCGTTTTACGTCGCTAAACCGGGAGTTCGTGATCCGAATATCCGATCTGACGCCATTAAACGCGTCTTCCGAATCGTTATTCGAGAACGTCACGTGGTCTGCATTTACTGGAGATTCGTAGAACGTAACCGCACCCGATAGCGACCAACCCTCTTCCTTCGGATTCGACAATCGATCGAATACAACGTGTTCCATTACTGACAGCCCACCGGCATCAATAACCGCGATGCCGCCCCCATTTTCTCCAATGATGTTCACTGGTTCCCGTGCGCTGCCGCGAATTAACACCGGCGCCTTTACGATCAATGACGCGTTATTTTTAAGTACCAAGGTTGTACCGGCATCAATCTGAAGGGAAGCGATTCCGTCTAAGACAACCGATTCCTGAAAAATGTGCCTACCTGGAGACACAACGAGTTCGTTACCTCCACCTATACGAAATATTTCCGGTGATAAATAGGGTTTTGTCTTCCTCATCGTGTCCTGCGACAGCGACTCTGAGTTCGTTTGCCGCCACGGCCGCACAACGATAGTGTGGGTCGTATCGATCCCGGGCATTTTGACGTATAAACTCAAACATTGTTCGCTTTCTGTGCTCGAATTCGAATTCGAATTTGAATTTGAATTTGAATTCATTAGCGTAACGATTTCAGCGCTCGTGACTTCTGTCGAACTAATACGTGATCGAAGGAAGTGGGTTTTAGTTGGTCGAAAATTTACGCCGGAACAACCCGCACCTAATATCTGGATTGGCAAAGCCCTGTGTTTGTTCGTGACTTCTAAGGTTATCTCGTTGGGAGACCTTGCGACCACGAATGCGTCGACCTCTGGAACAAGTAGGCCGCGGATATACTTAGCGATCTCGTAGTATTCATCTTCCTTGTAGACGAATGGCAATGGACCAAACGAAAATATGTTGTCATGGAAATTGCTCTCACTATTTATTATCGCAAGATTGCGGTTTAGCGCGCTTCTCGCGGCGGAGAAGAAACTTTCAAGATAATCGTGCTCGCTCAATCTACCTAACGCGCTAACGTATTCCTCAATAAACAAAGGATCTGACGCGACGGGATCGTTGAAAAGGCCGTAAAACCAATCGCGATCGGTTTCATAGGTCCAGTTATTTTCCTTCGTGATCCCTAGCTCGGCCGCGATCAACGGGTACTTTCTCGCTGTGGTTCCGTAATGTCCGTCAAATGGTATTGGCTCAAGCCGCGACGTAATGGGGTTGTAGTAAAGGCGCAGGCTTTTGGAAATCAGCGCA
>CAWLAW010000554.1:0-2884 GCA_963854885.1 Gammaproteobacteria bacterium
TTACTGCTTATTTTCAGTACTCAGCGAATGTTGCTCGAGCATTGCGGGTTTGATTTCAACGACGTGGTAATTGTGGCACGACACGCAAGATTCTCCCGCCTTGCCTTCCTGGTGACATTGCGCGCAGGTTTCAGCGGACAACGAATGGAAGTTACTTGCGAACGTGTGGGGATCGGTATCATCGAAACTCGATGCGTAGTCCGATTCTTTATTGAAGGCATGACATGTCATGCACCCTTCTTGATCGAGCAAGTTGAAGTGCGCTCGGTGTGAAAAGCGGTTGAACTGTTTATGGTTTGGATCGGCCTGGCGCACTTGCCAGTTTATTATGCGTTCGCCATCGACCTCATCCACGGAATGGCATTTCCCACACGCTCCCGGCGCACCGTCGCGGGTAAGCTCTTTGAAGATTCCTTGTACGGCCACATGCTCGGATGAGGCGCTTGCCTCTATCCAGGATCGGATAAAGCTGTCCGCGTGCCCGACTGGGCGATAGCGGAGTTGATAATCTTCGCGATACCAGCCGCCCGCACCGGCGCGATCTTCTACGCCAATGCGTGGATCCTCGTATTCAAATTCGGATGACTCAGTTTCATCGACGTCGTCGTCATCGTCATCGCTTGCGGAGATATCCAACTCATTGCCATCTCCACCATCACCGTCGCCGAATAATGCGTCAAAATCTTCGTCAGTATTTTCATCAGCGCCATCGTCGCCAAACAGTGCATCGAAATCCTCATCCCCGTCGTCGTCTGTCGTCGGCTTCTTCGCCTTGATCGGCGCTTCTACAACGACAGAGTCGACGTCTTGCCCCGCAGCGTGTCGTTGAACTTCCTCTAACAGCGAGGGAAACCAGTCAAGCCGAGCGGCCTCGACCATGTCGGGTGGCAACGCAGCGAGTAGCTCGTTGTGCTGGGCGGGGTGGTTTAGTTCACCTAAGGTCTCGGCCAAATGCTCCGCTAGCGCAGCTGTGCCGCGCGACTCGAGATCGTAAAACAGTTCTTTCACCATCCAGGCAAGCGCGGCAACATGTCCGAGCTGCGCATCGTCAGCATCGGTCAGATCAAGCAAATCGAGATCGCCCAATGCCGCTTCATGCTCAGCAAATTCTTCTTTGGCTGCGAGTAACGAGCGCATGAACGCTGACAATTCTTCCTCGGCGAATTCGGGCCACTGGCCGATCCCAATTCCTCTTTCGATCAACGTACTGACGTCCAGGCCAGGCAATCCAAGTACCGCGATGCCTTTCGCCGTGGCGCGCCCGTCTCCGGCTATTTGGCCGCCGTGACATGAATTACAGGTTTCCTCGTAAGGTTTTAACACCATTCGACCGCCGCCCGTTTGGGTGACATGACAGTCGTTGCAGGCGTTCGGGGCGAGCGCCTGGTTATCTTCATCAGCGAAATGTTTGTCGATGTGACTCACATGGTCAAAGAACAAATGCGTGCGACGATCGTTGGGATATCCAGAGAAAGGTGGGTGGCCGTCGCTAAACTGACCAAACTTCACTTGATGGCAGGTCACGCAGTTTGCATCGCTAAATGCGGCGATGTCCGCATCGCTGCCGTGGTGTTCGCTGTGGCAACTACTACAGGCCAAACCATCGCCTTGAATATGCTCTTGGGTCATCAGCGCGGCTGCCACTTTAATTGTCAACGGCGCGCTAGATGACGGCGTCATTTCTGCTGTTAGGGCTGCTAAAACATCAGGGTTCACGCTATGCGCGGCTAACGCGTCGGGACCCATTTCGTGACAGCCGCTGCACTGGGCGCTGTCGCTACTGTGATCGAAATCGCCTACCGCTGCCCCGATCCATTGTCGAATTCCGCCGCCCGCAGAACTATGACAAGTGTCGCAATGCGCTAACGCGGCGTGGCCTTGCGACAATTCTCCGGGGGACAAGAAGTTGAGTCGCTCCGGCAGTGAAAAAATTATCAGCAAGAGCCCGAGAGTCAACCCCACTGTCCAACGCACCGCGACTCCGCGACGCGCGCGCCAACTTCGCACGGGCTGACAGGGTGGAATCGTACGACAGCAACTCCCGTCCGGATTTGGCCCTTCCGCACACGTCCCGCCGTAAAAGGCCGAACGTTTGCAACGCCATCGATCGCCTTCACGCATCGGTACGCATTCTGCAGTGGCGCGACAATGGCCGCCCTTGTCCGGTCCAATTTGGCAAGCATTGCCGTCTGCTGCACGACCGCAAACCCAGTCTTTGTCGGGTCGTTCGTAGAGGCTGTTGCGGAAGTCAAATTTCTGTAACGGACTGTCCATTAGACCGCACCAAATCCGTAGACGAGTACGATGTGTGCGAGTAGCACAAGTACCATAGCGTAGGTGAGTGGAATATGAACAAATAGCCAGCTTTTCAATGTCAGTTGCAGCGCGTACTGGATATCCAAAGAATTTTTCTGGGTCACCAAATCCAATAATTGTTCAGCAAATTCCGTCTCTTTGTCATTCATATAACGCTCTTGCGCTGCGAGTTCGTTGGTCAGTTTGAAGTAGCGTCGACGGCTATTGAAAAGATACCGAAATGAGAATCGCGGTCGCGCGAAAAACTCGGCGACATTGCGACTGTAAAAATCAGCAAGGGTGGTTGATTCCGTGGTCTCGATGGAGTCCCGCACGAGCGCCTCGGCGCTGTCACGAAGGGTGACGGCGAAGCCCGGAATTCGCTCGAAAATCAGTTGCTCTCCCTGGTGCGCGAGACGCCGCGCGAACAACCTCGACATCAATATCCCAGCGACCCCGCTGGCGGAGATAATCACGAACAGTAACGCAAGGGGAAATTCGATGTAGCCGTCGGGCCAGCGCCACTGCAAATGCATCATGAAGACAAACGTCGCTATCAAACCGACGTATAAATGCAACTGTAACCAAG
>CAWLAW010000555.1:0-2881 GCA_963854885.1 Gammaproteobacteria bacterium
TATAGGCGTCTTCCGCAAATTAGATTTCGCACATTGAAGGGCGAGCGACACCTGCGATTGACGCCGAATTTTAAAGCCGAAACAACGTACTTTGATCGGTCAAACAGTGTCTCCGGCGCGCGGGTTAACTTAACCCCCAGCGTGTCTTTTCCATATATCAAACAGGGTTTACGCGTTACGCCAATACTATCGCTCCGGCATACAGAGTACTACCTCAGCAATGAGGGATCGTTTAACGATCACGAATCACGCACCATCCCAGTGGCGAGTCTCGATACGCGGTTATTTGCAGAGCGACGGCTGAATCTCTTCGGCTCCCCTGTATTACAAACGTTTGAACCGCGCGCCTATTATTTATATGTGCCAAAGGATGGCCAAGATGATATACCGGTGTTCGATAGTGGCCAGTTCGACTTTTCTTTCCGTAACTTATTTCGTAACAACCGATTTACCGGGCGCGATCGGATTGGTGACGCAAACCAACTCACGCTCGCTGCCACATCTCGAGTACTCGATCTAAATACTGGAAAAGAATTGATTCGTGCAAGCTTCGGTCAAATTTACTATTTCGACAATCGTGAAATCACCCTTCCGGGTCGGCAAAAAGAAAAAGACGATGTGTCGGAATTCGTCGCAGAGCTGGCCGGCAACCTCGGCAACGGATGGTCGGCACGAGCGGTTGTGCAATATGACCCAACGAATTCCACGACTGAACGAGCCTCCTATAGCGTCCGATATCGACCGGACAATAGCTCCCTTGTAGCGAATGCGAGCTATCGACGACGACGCGCGGTTACCGATGTCGAACAGGCTGATTTGTCGTTTCGATTGCCGATCGGCAGTACCTTAAACCTACTCGGCCGCTGGAACTATTCGTTAGAAAAAAAACGCACCTTGGAGCTCGTTGGTGGTGTCGAAGTGGACAGTTGTTGTTGGGGTCTGCGGCTCGTCGGCAGACGCTTTATCCGGAATTCCGAAGGACAATTCGATACGGGGATTTTTCTTCAATTTGAATTCAAAGGCCTCGCCGGCTACGGTCGAGGAACCGAGTCGTTTTTACGTAAGAGCATCCCTGGGTACGAAACGTATTTCTAGTTCGTTGGTGATGCTTAACGGTTTTTCCCGGGCGAAGATGGCCGCCTAATCGCGAGATTCTCCCCCAGTAAGACTCTGGTTGCGCCGATTTGCTTCAATTTCCTTAATGGCAAAAAAATCCCCTTGATCGAGTCATTTAAACCGAATTCTAGGTTAAAATGCGGCCTCGATCGGGTTGCGCCGGATCCTGAGCTGCGTAAATTAAATCTTGGGCTAGCACCAAGTAAGTATTTGGAAACATGACGACAGTAATGCGATTACTAATTTTTACGCTATTTTGCGCGTTGCCGATCGGATCGCAGTGCGCGGTGGAAATCGATCGCATTATCGCGATTGTCGATGAAGACGTGGTGATGCAAAGCGAGCTCGAAAGTCAAATTCGCCGGGTCCGTGAGCAACTCCGTCAACAAGGCGCCGCCCTCCCGCCAACCAGCGTCCTCGAACGCCAAATCATGGACCGCTTAGTCCTACAAAAAATTCAGCTACAAAAAGCGTCAGAATCCGGGGTCGAAGTTCCAGAAGAACGCCTCGAGGCGGCAATCAAGGATATAGCTGATAAGAACAAATTAAGCATCGATCAATTCAAAGAAATTCTTCTCTCGGACGGCTATCAATTTACGGAGTTTCGCGAGCAGATCCGCGACGAAATTTTGATCGCGTCGTTGCGTCGCCAAGAAGTTGATCGACGCGTGCAAGTGTCTGAGAACGAAATTATAAATTTCATTAGCAATGAATTCAGCCAAGGCGCGAGTGAAATGGAGTTCCGCATTTCGCACATCTTGATATCGATTCCCGATGGCGCGACGAATGATGAGCAAGAAGAGGCACGCAGGCGCGCGGATTCGACCGTACAGCAGTTAAGGGACGGCGCAAATTTCGGCGATCTAGCGATCGCGGTATCGGACGGCCAGAACGCACTTGAAAAAGGCGATCTCGGTTGGCGGCGAGCCGAACAAATTCCGACCCTATTCAGCGCAGCTGTGCGCGACATGGAAATTAGCGACACCAGCGAATTAATCACGAGTCCGAGCGGCTACCACATCATTCAACTCACCGAACGCCGAAGCGGGGAAGAAATTCTCGTCGAACAGACTTCGGCGCGACACATACTCGTTACTCCGAGCGAACTAGTCTCGGAAGAAGATGCGACGTTGCGGATTGAGCAATTAAAGATACGGCTCGATGGCGGTGCGGATTTCGCGAGTCTAGCTCGGACAAATTCGGATGATCGTGGCTCTGCAATCGAAGGCGGAGATCTTGGGTGGGTGAGCAAAGGTCAAATGGTGGCTGAGTTTGAAGAAGTTATGCTGTTCACAGAAATTGGAGAAATCAGTCAACCGTTCAGGAGCGAATTTGGTTGGCATATCATGCAAGTATTAGATCGTCGCTCCTACGATGGTACTGAAGACGTCAAACGCTCAAAAGCGCGCTCGGCAATCGCTCAGCGGAAAACGGACGAACGATATCAGTCTTGGTTGCGCCGGCTTCGCGACGAGGCTTACGTTGAATTCCGCACTGATGAGCCATGATCGACGGCCAATACTCGCTGTCAGCGTCGGTGAGCCGGCTGGCATTGGGCCGGACATCTGTCTTGCCCTCGCCCAACACAACTTTGACGCAACGCTGATATGCATTGCTGATCCCGACGTCTTGTCGGAACGAGCCAAGCTCATTGGCTCAGAGAGCAAAATTATTGAAGTGGGCTCGGTGACAGACTGTCGACCCCATAGCCCCCCCTATTTAACCGTACTGCCAGTCAAAACAACGGTCCCCGTGACACCCGGTT
>CAWLAW010000556.1:0-2864 GCA_963854885.1 Gammaproteobacteria bacterium
TCCCACCAAACTTGAAAAGCCGCGGCTCGCGCGCGAACCCGAACAGACCAAGATCGACGAGGCAGTGACGATTCGGCACTGAGTCATCACCGCGAATATAATTAAACGTCACTAACGTCCAGCTAAAACATTGGCCGGTTGATATCCGCCGCCTCTCGAGCTTTGGTGTAAACCTCGCGACCCGCGAAAAATGTCGCATTGACTGTAAGCGCACGGAAGCTGTCGTCCATCGGTGTTGATACGATACCGTCCAGCACCGCAAAATCTGCCCATTTTCCCGGAGTAATCGAGCCAATCGTATCCTTCCAGGGAGTCATATTTGCACCGGCCTGCGTATAGGCAAAAAGCGCCTCCTCAAAACTTACCGCCTCTTCGGGATGCCAGGGCTTCCCACCATTGAATCCAAATGGACTCTCACGGAACATCGCATCGCTGATCTGCACAATTGGATCGAGTGGCGAAGTGCCGTAGTCAGCACCAAAGACTAACGGTACGCCCGCGTTCAACATGGATTTCCAAACATACGCGCGTGACTCGCGATGAGCGCCGACACGAAGCGGCACATAGCCGATCGAGTTGGTGCCGTGATTCGGCTGCATTGACGCAACGACGCCCAGTTCTTTGAAACGATTCACATCGTCCGCATGCACCAATTCAACATGCTCGATCCGATTTGGGTACGGAACGACGTTGTCGACAGACGCTTCAAAGGCATCGAGCGCTGCATGAACGGCCGCATCTCCAATTGAATGTATTGCAACTGGCATTCCTGCGGCAGTCAGCTTCTCAACTTGCAAATTTAGATCTTGCGGAGAAATAATGTATTCGCCTTTCCATCCTTCGCGATCACGGTAACCCTCCATTAGGACAGCTGTATGCGCCGAGAGTACGCCGTCGTTCATGAGCTTGACGAAACCAACGGTCAGGAGTGGTCCTAATTTCTCGACTCTGCCGGTCGCATCAACTCGCGTTGATATGTCCAACCTGGACGCGAGGATATTCTGCACTTCAGTATCGTAATCGTCCGCGGAGCCACGTGCGCCACGAGCGCCGTACCAAATCCTCAATGTGGGATCGCCGTTTTCCACGATGTAGAGATAATCCTGAAGACCACCCATTTGATGCAAACCGGTAATCCCGTAGCTGTTCGCGTATTGATACATCGTCGTCAGGCCATCGCGACGCTGCACGTCACTACGGTCCGGTATCGCCCTTCTAACTAATCCTTGAGCGCCTTCGAGGAGAATTCCAGTCGGTTCTTTGGTATTCGGGTCGATGACTATTTCACCACCGGGTGGAACCGGCGTATCCGCGGTTACGCCCGCCAGCTCAAGCGCCAACGAATTCACCCAAGCATAGTGACCGTCTATGTGATTCAAAAATATCGGTCGATCGGGCACCACCTCATCGAGCATTTCTTTGGTTGGGTACTCTGCATCTGACAGCGTGTGGTCCCAGGCGCCGCCGGTCATCCACTCCCCCTCCGGCATGCGTGCGTCAGCTTCTTCAATAAGTCTCAGCCATTCGTCCTTGTCGGCGATGTAACCAATATCCACGCCAGCAACCACACGTGAATTTCCGCCAACGTGAGAATGGCCGTCAATAAAACCCGGCGTTACTGTGCTGCCTTTGACATCGATTATTCGTGTGTTGCCATCGGCCATAGCCCGAATTTGCGCATTCGACCCAATAGCCGTGAACTTTCCATCTTCAACAGCGAACGCCTCTACGCGCGGTGACGTCGAATCAACGGTGTAGATATCTCCATTGACGACAATCAGGTCGGCATCTGCTATCGCCATGTGCCCAATGAATAAGCCACTGAGGGCTACAACAAACGATCTAACGCAGTGTGAACGCATAACTTTCCTCTCAATTTTCATTGTGAGTCTCTACTTTATGCACCAGTGCTCCAGACATCAATGGAGACTGATCTGACAGATCACCTCTATTCAGCCTTTTCCACTTCAAATCTAAGCAGTGACGCAACCCGATAAACGGAATGAACAAACTTGCTGTAGGGCAAGGTAACGAAAAGAGCCAGTACGAAGCCCAAATGTACGATAAGAATGAGCGCCATTGCCGATGTCTCGCGCAACACGAGCAATAGAATTCCTGTGAGGCTAATCAGAAACAACAACACAATAAACGCATAATCCATGCCGAATTGCGTGATGTTCGCGGGTCTTGGATCACTCCAGATTTTAAGCACAAAAAGGCCTACCGGCCCAATAAGCAATCCAATACCACCCAGCGAGCCAAGCACGACAGGGACACTGCTGTACGCGTATGGCGCGGGAATACCCATGAAGTAGTCATAAACGGTCGCCGCACATGTCGCTGCGAAACACAGCAGAAAACCCCACATCGTAAAGTGGTGAAATACCGCTCGCAGGTTTAAAAAGTTATCGACCGTCGAGTTGCAACCCTCACCGTGGCCGCCTTTCAGATATTTTAGCGTCGCTGCATCTCGAGCGGCTGCAAGGAACGCCTTAATAGACACAGTGCGCCCCGGAACACGGCAAGTGTCTCGATAGAATCGTCGCACGCCCATCGCAATGGCGAGGACACTGAAGCCGAACGTGCCTCCCGCGACAGCGATCATCATGTTGTGGCTGATCACCTGATAAAAAGCACCAGGCTTATCGTAAACCGCGAGCAATGCCGACGGCTCGTTCCAGACAATTGTCAGCGACAAAACGAACGCCAGCGAGAATGCGGTAACCAACGACATCACCAGTCCGTTACGTTCGAACAGTCGAGCCATAAAACCCGGCCAGGCAAACTCCTTATAACTTTCCAACCTGAGCGATGCCAATGCGCGCGGCACGTTGACATTGAATTCATGCGGCGGTGCGTACTGA
>CAWLAW010000557.1:0-2860 GCA_963854885.1 Gammaproteobacteria bacterium
GGAGCACTCGATTAGTGCGCTTCGCAAGAATTATTTCCGCGGCGCCATGCGATATTTTGACGCCCAATTCGACGACACGCGACTGCTTATGACGATCCTGCACAGTGCCGCACGCGAAGGTGCGGCATTGCTAAATTATGCAGAAGTTATCGCGCTGAATAAATCGCAAAGCGGCCAATTAAAGGCGGTTACATTTCGCGACCGCGAATCCAACCATGTTTATGAACTCGAGACACATACCGTGATCAATGCGACCGGGGCGACGAGTGATGCCATACTCAAGCTCGACGAACCGACGCATCGATTAACTATTCACCCCAGTCAGGGGGCGCATATTGTTGTGGGTAGGGAATTTCTGCCGGGCGGCGACGCCATCCTAATGCCGCGCACCCCAGACGGTCGGATTATGTTTGCAATTCCCTGGCTGGACCACGTGCTGCTCGGCACGACGGATACCTCGTTGCAATGCGTACCCCGAGATCCCGTCCCGCAGCGTACAGAAATCGAAATGATTCTTGATGTCGCAGGCCAATATCTCGAGAAAGCGCCAAAAAGCAAGGATATTTTGTCATCGTTTGCTGGTATTCGGCCACTCCTTCTAGAGCCGTCCGAATCTCAAACATCGAAAGTTTCGCGCGAGCACCGAATTGACGTACTACCATCAGGTCTTGTTAGCATTAGCGGCGGCAAATGGACCACTTATCGACTAATGGCGGAACAGTGCGTCGACACCGTTGTATCACTCAATAAATGGTCCGTCGGGAAATGCGCAACAACAAATTTACCGTTGTGCCGACGCTCTGATCGACGCACATTAAGCGACGAATTTATCCCTTATGGGGACAACGCAGACGCACTTGAACGACTAATCGCGGAGTACCCTGCGATGAATGAATTACTCTGTGACGAATTACCCTACCGGGTCGCGCATTGCGTCTGGGCGATTCGATCCGAAATGGCGCGCACGTTGGAAGACATTCTCGCGCGTCGAACTCGCGCGCTATTCCTAAATAAGTCAGCGACACGCAAGGTAGCCCCAAAGGTGTTGCAGCTGTTGGCAAGCGAACTAAACCTAAGTGCGACCGATCAGAAAAACCAGCTAGAAAGGTTTAACCAAGTTGCTCGATTCGAGAGCGAAGACGATTGAAGGACGTAATCATGGCGCGCAAAAAACTCGCGAAAAAGCAACATAACTTCCCTGGGTTTCCCCCTCAAACGCTCGATTTCCTTTTTGATTTGTCGCAGAACAATAGCCGCGACTGGTTTACTGAGAACAAGCATCGCTACGAGGACTATATCGTGGCGCCCGCACTTGATTTCATCGACGTGATCGGCGAACGAATGCCGAAAATTTCTGAACACATTACGTGTATTCCGAAACGCGTCGGCGGTTCATTATTTCGAATCTACAGAGATGTTCGGTTTGCGCATGATAAAAGGCCTTACAAAACAAATATCGGCATTCATTTTCGACATGAGCAAGCGCGTAATGCGCACGCACCAGGTTACTACCTGCACATCGGTGTCGATGAGTGCTTTATTGGTGGCGGCATGTGGCGGCCGGACGCCACGGCGTTACATCGGATTCGCACGAGGATTGTCGAAAAACCAGAACAATGGAATAAGTTGCTTCGCAGTACTAACTTTAGAAAGAATTTCGAGTTAGGCGGCGAATCCTTGAAACGCCCGCCGAAAGGATTTCCGACGGAACATAAATTCCTCGATTATCTGAAACGCAAAGATTTTATTGCGCTATCGACGTTCGATCATGGTTTGATCCTCGATCCAGACATCGTGGAGTATTCGTTAGAACGGTATCGTACCGCAGGTCTGTTAATGCAATTTCTGTGCGACAGTCAGGAACTACAGTTCTAGTATTCGCCGGCGGAGAAAACGTTGCGAAATTATTTCGCGACCGTTGTCTACTTACTCCCATTCTAGTTCGCGATAAACTTTACTGACGTTTCTTCCATGCCGGTCGTTCACTAGCCATGGCTGTGCCGCTGCTCGACTCATCGTGGCTGTCGCGTCCCCTAGCGTCACGCCGTCGCGGACGGCATTGCGCCCGTCGCGTAGAAGAGCATTCAAGTAATCAAGCAGTGGGTCGACGGCTTCAGGCCACGGGGCGCTTGTTGGGCCGTGACCCGGAACAACCTGTGAAATGCTGAGGGCTTCGGCCTCGGCGATCCAAGCAAGCCATCCTTTCAAGCTGCCGTCTATGATCGGTAGTCGATCAATAGAAACAAGATCGCCGCTGAACAGCGTCTTCGTCTGCTTGTCGAGCACCGTAAGATCAGTGTGACTGTGCGACACCGGCTGCGCCGTAAGCGTTAAAATTCGCTGGCCAAGATCCAGTTGCAACGTTTCTTCGACGACTATTGTCGGCGCAATTACTCCAGGCGCGGAACCACCACCTAACTCTTGAGCGAAATTATCGCTGAAAAATTCTCGATTAGCGGTCAACGCTTGGGCTAAATTTTGATGTCCGACAAATTCAACATTAAGATACGCGAACGCCGCGTTGCCGAGCACGTGATCAAAATGCACGTGGGTGTTGATAACGTAGCAAATCGGTTTTGAAGAGCGCGCTTTTATCGCTTGATGAAGCGCCTTGCCGACGTTTAAAGCGCCGCCCGAATCCACCACGGCGATGCATTCGGAACCAACGATGAATCCAATGTTGGCACTGTCTCCACGCGCTGAATGAGAGATGTCGACGTGACGGCCGGGGTAGACGAATACACCCTCGGCCACTTCGGTTACCGCAAATACCGTGGCAGACGGTCCAGATGCAAGCACAACCATTGGTATCGTGAGTGCGGCCAAGCAAGAAAGCCAAACGCAAACGCTGGTGAAAACC
>CAWLAW010000558.1:0-2851 GCA_963854885.1 Gammaproteobacteria bacterium
TGCTTCGAGTGGCGTCGGGACGGGCTGCCTCGATTTCGTCAGATCCGTCGCTTGTCGGCGGGGTTACCCGAGCGTTTTTAACCACGTGTTCGGTGCTGTGAACAATCTCTATCGTATAGTTTCCCACGCGCAGACTCGTGCCAGTTTCCGGTATGTCTTCCAATTCTTTGAGAATTAAACCGTTAACGGTTTTAGGTCCATTTTCTGGCAATTCCCAATGATAGGCGCGATTAATTTCGCGTATGTTGGCTGCTCCGTCGACTAAGAACGTACCGTCTGATTGCGGGTAGACATCGCGCGTGTAGTTTTGTGGGTCGGTAGTAAAGTCACCAACTACTTCCTCTAATAAATCGTCGATAGTGACAAGGCCTTCGATATCGCCGTACTCGTCAACTGCAAGGCCGAGTCGTTGCCGTGACCGTTGGAAGTTAATCAATTGCGTGTGCAGATTGGTTTTTGTCGGGACAAAATAAGCTTCGCGGAGCATCGCCTCAAATTCATTGATACCGAAATCTTCTAACCCACGTAGTAAGCGCGTGAGTCCCCTAACGTGAAGTATTCCGACTATATTATTTAAACTTCCGCGGTAGCACGGAATTCGCGTGTGTCTCGATGCGACAAGCTGGCTAACAATATCGATCCATTCGTCTTCGAGGTCGATCGCATCGATCTCCGAGCGCGGCACCATGATGTCTTCGACCGTCGCCTTTTCGAGGTCTAGTATCCCGAACAGCATTTGTTGATGCTTGCGCGGAATCATTGCGCCAGCCTCCTTGACGACGGTTCGAAGTTCTTCGCGATCGAGTGGATCGGTGCCAGCGATCTGGGGGTTGATATTGAAGAGGTCGAGAATGCTATTGGAGATCCCGTTAATTATCCAAACGAGTGGGTAGAAAATCCAAAGAAGCGGTCGCAACAAAAGCGACGACGGAAACGCAACGCGTTCGGGATTGAGCGCCGCCACAGTTTTTGGCAAAACCTCGGCGAAGATCAATATAACGACAGTCAATGCCATCGTTGCGAAAATCAATCCATCTTGCCCAAACAGATGTAAGGTTAATATAGTCGCAATCTGGGTCGCGAGAATGTTGACAAAATTGTTGCCCAGTAAGATCAGTCCGATTAAGCGGTCAGGTCGTGACAGTAGTGCCATCGCCCGCTTAGCACCCGGGTGATCATTTTCTGCTAAATGTCGCAGACGATAGCGGTTCAGCGCCATCATTGCGGTTTCGCTGCTGGAAAAATAGGCAGAGGCCGCTATCAGCAGCACCAGTGCCGCGACAAGGATGAGTACCGAGGTGTTAGTCATAGACGGTTCAGTAAATGCTCGAGATTAACGAAGGTGAACAGCCAGTTGCGAGACGCAGCAGCGTCCGCTTCAATAAGCGGTGGGCAAATGGTGTAACGCTATGCGGTGGCACACGCGTTGTGCGTCGCTATTTTTCGTCACGGTTCGATGTTGGAATTATGCATACGGCGAGAGTAATACTCGCATATCCGGGGTAGATGATGAAGCAAGTTGCTGGGAATCGTGGCGCGGAGCCAATCAAATTGAGTTTCTGGCGAATAATTTGGCGCGGTTGAGACGTTGTTATGGCACGATTCATGTTCACCTGGGAACTTGGCCAAGGCTTGGGACATCTCGTTCGCTACCTGCCGCTCGTTCGTGCGTTAGTGGGGCGTGGTGATGAGGTTTGGTTTTTGGTTAAAGACGCTCAGCAAGCGGCGAAAGTCTTCGCTGGCCTGTCGATTAACATCGAGCAAATTAAACCCGGCAGCACCCCGCCCGAACGCCAACTCACGACATTAAATTCCTATCCTGAGATCCTGCATAATTTTGGATTTTATGCGGCCGATGAGCTTGAGAAGCAAGTGGCCGCTTGGATCGCGCGATTTAATAAAATACGGCCGGACGTACTAATAATCGATCACAGTCCTACTGCGATGTTGGCTAACCGGGTCAGTAAAATTCCTAGCATTGCCACTGGTACCGGGTTTACGGTCCCGCCATTACGCGCCCCAATGCGCCCGTTGCGATATTGGCAATTGCGAGAGCCCGCCGAACTGCTGCGCAGCGAGCGCAAAGTGCTAGATATCTCAAACGCCGTTTTGCGGCGATTCGATGGTCGAGCGCTTGATACGCTGTCAGATTTAATTTCTTGTGATGCAGCATGGTTACTCAGTTTTCCAGAACTCGATCACTATGGGATCCGCGATGGTGCGAAGTACTACGGCAACTTTCCCGTTCAAGAACATGGACGAGCACCGAGATGGAAAGACCATGATGGCCCTAAGGTATTTGCGTATCTGACAGCTAGCCGCGTACCTGGGGAATTTGCCTCCGCCATCCGAGATATGAGCGCGAATTTATTGCTCTTTGCTCCGAATCTTGTGCCCGGGGAGGAGGAGAGGTTTGTTGCTTCTCGAACCGAGAGGAGTCGTTTTCCGCTCGATCTTGAGCTTGTTGCGCGCCAATGTGACGCGGCGGTGACTAATGGCGGCTTGAATACCGTGAGTGCATTTTTTCGCGGCGGCACCCCGCAACTCGTACTTGCCGACAACTTGGAATGTTATATGGTGGGTAAACGTCTAGAAATCACCGGTGCCGGGCTTCTCAATTTCGCGTCTTCGGAGCGAGCGTTGTCGCTAAAGCTACGTGCAGTCCTGACGGATCGATCGATTTCGCGTAATGCCAGCCGCTTCGCTATTAAATACCAAAGCGCGAATTCTCACACGCAACTGGCGGATATGCTGGCTGATATCGCCGCACTTGCGGTGTCGTTGAGTTAGGATATCAGGGCCGGAATTGTTATCATTCGAGATGCCCTGGTGCGCAACCGTTGCGGATTTC
>CAWLAW010000559.1:0-2829 GCA_963854885.1 Gammaproteobacteria bacterium
CAATCCATGACGTCGGTCGACGGCGTGATTGGGTAACCCGCGTAAAATCGTCCGCCGGCGACGAGAAAACCGAATGCCATAGCCTCATTGCCGGTGATCAGCATGTGAGGTTTCGCTTCGATTTCTTTAATTTGATAGAGGCCCTTGCCAGCAACGTAGCCAAGTTCGTCAGCTAAGGTTAAACCGACCGTCAGTGCATCGAGGTTGTACTGCATGATCTGCTGGCCCATACGTTTGAAGCGACTCTCAAACGACACGCGCATCGTCGCGTCAGGCAATCCCAAAATCCGACCAATTAGCCCGAAACTAATGCTGTTTTTATAGATATCGCGTCGGAACGTCTTCACCGCTTGGCGACTCAACGGCGCGCCAAACGCGCGAATCGTGTCCGGTAACACGCCGTCTGGTAACGGCCCGCCCGAATTGTCGTACAAGACAATGCTGTTTTCGTTCAGTTGACGAAGATTCTTCGCAACTGCGTCGATATCGAACGCGACGAGTAAATCAATGTGATTACCGATCGTATACCGCTCTCCCGAGAACGCGCGCAATGTCGCCGACGTAATGCCGCCTTTAATTCGCGATAAGACGTCACGCTCGGTGTAAACGCTCATGCCATTTTGACGTAGTACCGACGCCAACAAGTTAACGACAGTTAGCGAACCATCGCCGCCTTGGCCTGAAACGATAACATTGAGATCGTCCAGTATCGGTTGTCCGTTATCAGCGCTCATGATGATGCCTCCTGTTCGTCCGTCTCAGTGCCCGGTGCCACGTAATCTTTGTAAAAATTCTTAGGGTCGAGGTTACCGATTTCCTTACGCTCATCCAACGTCGGCATGAGTGCCGGCAGCGGACGATTGCGCTTGTATTTGGATAACCGCGCCAAAATCTTTACCGCTTTTGGCTGTTCCTCCAGCTCCATCGTCTCGATCCAACCTGTTTTGAGTAGCTTCTGCCAATGTTCATGCCCCGCCTCGGTACGGATCACCGTAAACGTATAGCCGTCGGGCCCAATTCCGCCCATACCGATATCGGCGTTATCGGCGGAATAATCCATGCAGTACAAACATGCCGGACGCGCGTATTTACCGAACTCTTTTAGCGATTTGTTTACTTCGCGACCGTCCTCGAGCTGGATCACGACCTTCCCTTTGATATTGATGTTCTTAATGTCGCTCTTCGTCACTTCTAGTTCCTCGGCGAGAGAATCAATACCTTCTTCGGTAAAGCTCTCGGAGCAATACAACCCGATGACGATTTTGATGTTCTCTTGGTACCACTTAGCAACGTCTAAGCGAATAGCGCTGAACTGCTGCTGGCGCACGCCATCCACCTGGCATGGCACGCCCACGACCGCGATCGGCTTAATGTCATTTTTCATCGCCTCGACGAGCGCCACCGTATTCGGTTGATAGGTGTAGCGCGAGCGGGCGCCAGCGATAACTTGTTCTGGCGTGGTGGCGAGATTCGCAGTACCCATTTGCGGGTTGTCCGACACTTCGGTACCGATTACCGCGCCTTCAATTTCGTTCTCATTCATCATATTGATGATCAGTGCGCTACACACACCGCCGTCTTGGCCATTCACCTGCGGAGCTTTGTCGTTAACGCGCGCAAAGCAACCATAATTATACGGCCCAAATCCTTGGTCGATGACCGGTTGCTTTAGCCCGATCTGCTCCGGAATATCTTGGTCCATGGGACGCAACACAGGGCAAACATCGACACAGAGCTCGCAGAACACACAGGCATCATGGCGTGTGTCTACCGGCTGTTCATTGACATAGTCAAAGACATCAACCGGGCAAATCGTCACGCAGGCGGCACAGCCCACGCATTTACCCTTGTCGATGACCTCACGGTTCAGCATGTCGACAGCCTTAAAGCCACCGCGATTGTATTCAGAGCGCCAAGCGTAGGCCCATTCGTTGGGATCGCTGTTTCCGTCAACTAAACTCCGGTACCGCGCTTGAACCTCGTCGGTGAGATTATCTAAGTCCAATGTGCTCTCCTGCTTCTTTGTGGCGCCACGGTGGCGCAATTTTCTTAAATGTCTTTAACTTGTCGCCTCGGTCTTAGACCTTACCGAGGCCAGCGATGACCCTAATATTAGGGGCGCTCACTTACTGTCTTCTATGCGTCGATAGCGCCTGAGCAGCGACGTTTTCCGGTATGTCCGGTAGGCAAGCCTTGCCCGCGCTCAGCCAGCCTACATATTTGCACAGCTTGCAGCCAGCAACACCGGCCGCTGCGCAAGATTTACTGGCATCGTTAAGTGTTCTCCTGGGTTCAAACACGGCACTATCGATTCAAACCATGATGTCGCGGGCGGGTGTTCGACGCGAAACGGCCGCAACGCGCACTCTCGGCTCGCGCGCATTAGCTGGCAGGTGCAGTGAAATCGCCTCCAAACTTTAGGTCGAACGTGACCCGTCGTTCAATGCGCATCGCAGCGTTCCGTAACCTATCGAGTTCGCGCGTTAACGACCCCCATACAGTTTATCCCGACTTCTAACCAGTCGAATTTTGCGACTAATTTGCCGGTCTTAGGAGAGTTAACCTGAACGCATCGGACGATAGGTTTTCTGCAAGCTTCACAGCTGCAATTTCCGAGACGGTCAGCGTGCCAATTAACCCACCCATAGTTGGTCGTCCGTCGCGCGATACTACATGAATGATAGTCCTTCATTCAAGTAATTTGTCTGCCGCACGAGCAACAATCGAGGCGTTCGAGCGAGGCGACTCTCAATGCGCTAGCAACGTTGTTTCGGTTTGGTATAGCGGCGCAATTGTTGCCGTGAAGTCATTCGATGGAAAATATTTTAT